>DASUDH010000001.1:0-2841 GCA_036275675.1 Solirubrobacteraceae bacterium
GACTTGCCCACCCCGCCCTTGCCCGAGCCGATGCACAGCACGCTTCCCACCTGTGCGAGCGTGCCCGCGGGCAGGCTGGCACGCCCGAGCTTCTGTTGCAGGGCGGCCTTCTCGCCGTCGCTGAGCACGTCGAAGTAGACGTTCACGTGCGTGACGCCCTGCAGCGCAGAGACGGCCTGGGTGACGGACGTCTGGAAGTGGCCGCGGATCGGGCAGCCTGCGGTGGTCAGCGACACGGTCACGTCGATCACTCCGTTGTCGGAGATGTCAACCTGCCGCACCATCTCGAGCTCCACGATCGAGCGGCGCAGCTCCGGGTCGATCACAACCTCCAGCGCCTTGAGGACTTCGTCGCGATTCATGTCTGCTCGCATTCTCGCAGAGAAAAAAATGCCGGCGGGGCGATAGGGGGTCGCCCCGCCGGCGAGGGAGGAGAGGGTGCTTCTACTGCCAGCGAGATATATGAGGCCGGCAGACCTTCCCGTTCCCGGCCTCTCCTACCCGGGACGGGGGAAGCTTGGGATCCATCATGCTCATACGAGGCTCTGGATACGCTCCTGGACGCGGCTTGCGAGCTCTTCGCCGTCGCGCCGGCGGCGGCGCACCTCGCGCTCGACGCGCCCGCGGGTCTGGCGCACCTCGCGCTCAACACGCACGCGCGTCTTGCGGAGCTCGCGCTCGACACGGTTGCGCGCGGTGTTGCCGCGCCGCTCGAACTTGCGCAGCTGCGCGTTCGCCTTCGACGGGGTCGAGTAGCTGTCGATCGTGTGGTTCACGCGCGCGAGGACTCGTTCGCGAGCGATCAGAGCGGCGCCGACGGGGATAAGCAGGGCGCGCTCGGCATACGAGCTCACGGTGCCGTTCTTGACGGCCTGGGTGGAGCGCTTGGCTGAGGCGCTCGAGTTGCGCGGCGTCGATGCGCCGGCGCGCTTGGCGGTTTTCGCCCGAGTCGTGCTCTTGGCGGCGGTCGAGCGGCGCGCCTTCGCGCTGTTTGCAGGGGCGGTTTCGGCTGTTGCCATCTGGAGGCGATCTCCTATTGCTGGGGGCACACTTGTTCTAGTCAGTGCGAGCTTAGCACCGAACACATGTTCCTAACCCGCTCTGGAGAGATCGTTACACGCGGACCTTACGCACAGGTGAACACCCTGTAAAGACTGGCTATGGATCTGCCCTAGTTAGTGACAGGCGGAACATGCGTTCGGGCGAGCCATAGCCCTGGGCTCTGCAGCTCGCTCGTGCTCGGCAGCATCGCCGCCGAGCTCCATGCCACGGTCAACGCTGCCGGTCCCGCCTGCGCGACCACCTCGTCGCAGAAGCCGCGGCCCACCTCGTACTGGCGCAGCTTCATCTCCAGGCCGAGCAGCCGCTCGAGGATCCGCCACGGCCAGCCGCGCTCGCGCCGGCGACGCGTCATGGCGGCGCGCATGCGGTTGAGCGTGGGCAACACGTCCGCGCCGACCGCGTCCATCACGTGCTCGGCGTGACCCTCGATCAGCGACATTGTCGCCTGCATGCGGTCAACCAGCGCCCAGCGATCCTCGCCGAGCCCCAGGCGCAACAGCTCGCCGCTGCGCAGGCGCCGCGCGAGCGCGCGCAGATCCGCCGCATCGGGGATCCGCAGCGAGCGCCCGAGTCCGACATTGACCTGCATGCCGTCGATCAACTCTCGCAAGAGCCCGGCGAGGTGTCCGCGCAGCCAGGGGGTCCCGCCGAACTGGACGGCGTGGGTGACCTCGTGGATCGCCACCCAGGCGGTCAGCTGCTCGCGGTCGAGCCCGAGGTTGCGCGCGGCCTGAGCAAGGTTGGGCGCGAGCAGCAGCAGGCGCGGGGGACGCGCGGGGTCGAGCAGCGCGATGTCGTACTGGCCGAGCACGCGCTGGGAGAGCATCCCGGTGACCGCGCCCACCTGCGCGCCGAGCAGCAGTTGCGTGATCGATCGCATCGCGGGCGCGAACGGACCGGAGCCGTGACCGAGGCGCTCGCTGAGCGGTTCGAGCAGCGGGCGCATCGTCGCGATGTTGGCTTCGATCCAGCGAGGCCGGTCGATCGACTCGATCACCGGCAGACGCTCACCCAGGGCAAGCCCGGTGTAGGCGCTCACGCGCTCGGCGAACTCCTCGGCGAGTGACTGCACCCCGTTCGCGCTCGAGCCGAGGTAGGGGCTCCCGCCGGCGAGCATCTCGCCGACCCTCTGCGCCACGTTCCAGTCGATGCCGTCCACACTCAGAGCGTACGCCCATCCCTTGGGGTGACCGGCATCGACCGCCCTGGCGGGCGGGCGATACCGGTGATAGGGGAGAGTGAGTGTCCGAGCAGCGGTGGCCCTTGTGTGACGCCGGTAGTGGGAAGCCTGGGCCGTGGTGCGCTCGTATGCTTGGGCTGTGCCTATGCCCAGGATCGCCTCCGCTCCGCCGGCCGACGGCCTGGGCGGCGCGGAGGAGGCGGGCACGCTGTTCGAGCGGGCGGGAGCACGCGACGTGCTCGCGTGGGTGCGCCTGCTGAGCGACCCAGGCGACTCGGCTGCCGTGGTGCGCGCGCTCGGACGCCCTCCGATCGAGCTGCGCCAGGTGGACATCGCGCGGGTGGTGCAGGTCGCGCGCAAGGCGAAGCTTGACATGGTGGCTGCGCTCGGGCCCGCGGTCGAGTCGCCGCAGATGCCGCCCGAGGCGCGCGAGCGGATCGAGCGCTTCCAGGCGCTTCACCGCGAAGCGGCGAGCGCGTTCGACGCGCTGCGCCCAGACCTGCGTGTGAGCCCGCAGGAGCTGGTGGCCGAATTGACGGCGGCCTCGGAGGCGAGGCTGCTCGGCGGCGAGACGATCTCCGAGACGCGAGCGCAGACGC
>DASUDH010000002.1:0-3608 GCA_036275675.1 Solirubrobacteraceae bacterium
CTGCTCGTGCGCTGCGTGTTCAACGCGCCCGATACCGGCGAGGAGGCTCGCCCGGAGCACGTGTCCGAGTCGGTCGGGCAAGCGTCCGCCTACCGACTCGGTGAGGCGACCCGGCGGTCGGCATCGGCGCCGTCCGTGCGACAGGACGTGCCGGCGTCGGCGGTAGGACGGAGCGTGCTGGGGTCAACGGTGGGTCAGGGCGTGCTGGCGTCAACGGCGCGACCGAGCGCGCTAGCGCCTGCGCCGCTGACCGATCCGGATACCACGATGAGCTATACGTCGCTGACCGAGCTCGAGCGATGCGGTTATCGCTACTACCTCGAACGGGTTCTGCGGCTCCCCGAGAACCGCGCGGCGGCGCAGGCGGCGGGACCCGATCAAGACGATGGCGGGATCGAGGCGCGCGCGCGCGGGACGATCGTCCACGCGCTGCTCGAGTCGGTCGACTTCGCGCGCCGTCCGCAGCCGCTCTCCGCGCAGGACGTAGGACGCGTCGCGCGCCAGATCGGCGCGAGCATCGGCGCGGACGAGCGCGAGGAGATCGCCGCGCTGATCGCCCGCGCGCTGATCGCCGAGCCTGCGCTGCGGTTGCGGACGGCGCGCCGTGCACGCCGCGAGCACCCGTTCGCCTTCTCGCTCGGCGCCACCGAGCCGCTCGTGACGGGCGTTCTCGACCTGATCGTCGAGCAGCCCGACGGCAGCAGCCTGATCGTCGACTACAAGAGCGACCGGCTTGTCGGCGGCGAGGACTTGGAGCAGCTCGTGCAGCGCGACTATGGGTTTCAGCGGCTCCTGTATGCGCTCGCGGCGATCGAAGACGGAGCGCATGAGGTCGAGGTGGCTCACTGGTTCTTGGAACGACCTGACAGGTGGGTGGCAGTCAGGTTCGTCTCAGGCGAACGAGACGGTTTGCGCGAACAGTTGCTCGCGCGCGTCGCCCGCGTCCGGGCGCGGGGTTTCGCCGTCACGAAGGCGCCGCACCGCCGGATCTGCCTCACATGCCCCGCTCGCGGGGGGTTGTGTTCGTGGGGGGAAACCCACACGATGCGTGCGCGGTCAGCCACATTGGAATTCGACGAGTAAGGGGGTAGGCTCAATCACTAAGTCGCTTTGGCGTGGCGATCACGCGCGGCCGACGAGACGGAAGAGGAGCTGATGGGGACGGCGACGGACAGATCAGCGGCTACGGTCACACAGGTACCGTCGACCCTGTCCGACCTCGAATTGTTCGCGCGCATGCGAGTCGACCGGGACCCACGCGTCCGTGAGCTCTTGATCGAGCGCTATCTGCCGCTCGCTCGCAGGCTTGCGCGCCGCTACCAGCACACCGACGAGCCGATCGAGGATCTCGTCCAGGTCGCCTCGATCGGCCTGCTCAAGGCGGTCGATCGCTTCGACTGCTCACGCAAGGTTATGTTCTCGAGCTACGCGGTGCCTACGATCCTCGGCGAGCTCAAGCGCCACTTCCGCGACCGCACCTGGTCGGTGCGCGTTCCACGCGATCTGCAGGAGTTGGCGCTGCGGGTCGACCAGACGGTCACGAGACTGTCGCTCGGTCGGCGTCGGTCTCCGTCGGTGGGCGACATCGCACGGGCCGTGGAAGCATCGGAGGAGCAGGTGCTGGAGGCACTCGAGGCGATGGGCGCCTACAGGGCGAGCTCGCTCGACGCCCCGCGCTCCACGCGCGAGGAAGAGACCGAGAGCGTCGCCGAGGCGCTCGGGTCGCGCGACCACGGCTACGAGCGGGCGGAGGAGCGCGCGACACTGGAGCCACTGATGGGGTGTATCACCGAGCGTGAGCGGACCGTGCTGAGGCTCCGCTTCGCCGACGACCTGACGCAGGCGGAGATCGGCGAGCGGATCGGCGTCTCGCAGATGCAGGTCTCGCGCCTTATCCGCCAAGCGCTCGCGCGCCTGCGCGCCGGTGTCGAGCCATAAGGACCTATCTCGGTAGGAATGTGCAGCTGGGGTGGTCGAGTGTCGAGCCAGGCGAGGACGCATGGGCGAAGGCTTGGTGGTGCCAAGTCGAGCCCCGAGGACGCAGCATCGTGAAGGCAATCGGCCTCAGCCAGACGCGCAGGCCTACCGAGATAGATCCTAAGCCTGAGCCACGCCGGCTCGAAGCGGCTGGCGGGCTGTGCATTCGAGGCGTGCGGGGCCGCCGCTGAAGCGCCTCGCTCGAAGCGGCCGGCGGGCTGCGCGAGCGACGCGCGCCCAGCCGCCAGTTGACACCAAGGCTTGACAATGTCCAAACATGGGATCAACATGTCCCCAAATGCCAAGGTCGATGTGGATGGGGACGCTCAGCTTCGGCTTGGTTAGTGTCCCCGTGAAGCTCTATAGCGCAGTCACGCGCAAGACGGTCCACTTCCACCAGATCCACACACTCGACAACGGCCGCATCCACCAGCGGCACGTCTGCGCCCTCGACGGCGAAGAGATCCCCCTCAATGAGATCGTCAGGGGCTATGAGATAGCGCCCGACCGCTACGTGCCGGTCGAGACTCGCGAGCTGGCGGCGCTGGAACCGCTGTTCACGCGCACGATCCAGGTCGAGGACTTCGTCGACCTGGAGGAGATCGACCCGATCTACTTCGATCACCCCTACCACGTCGTCCCAGGCGTCGGCGGCGCTCACCCCTACCGGCTGCTCCTGCACGCTATGAGGGATACCGGCAAGGTCGCGATTGGACGCATCGTGATGCGCTCCAAAGAACGGCTCGTGGCGATCCGCCCGCGCGAGAGCGCGCTCTTGATGCTCACCATGAGCTATGGCGACGAGGTCAACCCGACGACCGGGTTGCGCGAGCTCGAGAGCGTCGAGGGAGAGGTCGACGAGCGCGAGCTCGAAGTCGCACGCCGGCTCGTCGCTCAGGTCGCGGAACCGTTCGACATCGATAAGTATCAGGACACCTTCCGCGAGGCTGTGCTCGACCTGGTCGATCGCAAGGCCGCCGGCGAGCCCCTCCCGCTCGGTGGTGGAGCCGAGCCTCCGCCCGACTCGCCCGACCTGATGAAGGCTCTCGAAGCAAGCCTCGAGAAGGTCGGCTCGCGCTGAGCGCGAGCAGAGGATTCACGCCGCTCGATCCAGGCGCTCCGAGCGAGCCCAGGGCGGGTCAGCTCGCGCCCAGCACGATCGAGAGTTGAGAGCCCACGCCCCGCTCGTCTGGCTCGACCGACACCCGATCGGCGATGCTCTCGAGCACGTTGCCCACCACCGGCAGCATCGCGTCCCGGACGAGTTCTGCGGCGCCTTCGGGCGTCAGCTCCTGCACGCGCAGCTCGGCCTCGTGGACGCTCGCCTGCACGCTGAACGTCAGGCGCCCGTCGCTCGCATACGCGGGAGCGTGAGCGCACAGCGCGTCGCACACGAGCAGCGCGTCGTCGAGGCGGTCCAGCGGCCAATCGGCACGGGTCAACACCATCGACACCACCCGGCACAACACCGGGCCCGCGAGCGGGCCGTTGGCGAGACGCATGCGCGTCACGCTGTCGATGGCTCGTACCTGCTCGTTGGCTGCCTGGCCAGTCACGTTAGCGCCCCTCTTGAGACGGCGGGGCGCGCATGACCCACCGGCACGGTCATGCGCGGTGTCCGTTCACGCTCG
>DASUDH010000003.1:0-8855 GCA_036275675.1 Solirubrobacteraceae bacterium
ATCATCAACGAGCCGACCGCCGCGTCGCTCGCCTACGGCCTCGACAAGGAGCACGACCATACGATCCTCGTCTTCGACCTCGGCGGCGGCACGTTCGACGTGTCCGTGCTCGAGCTGGGCGACGGCGTGTTCGAGGTCAAGTCGACCGCCGGCGACAACCACCTCGGCGGCGACAACTTCGACAAGGCGATCGTCGACTGGCTGGTCGCGGACTTCAAGCGCGACCAGGGGATCGACCTGTCGGCCGACCCAATGGCGCTTCAGCGCCTCTACGAGGCCGCCGAGAAGGCCAAGATAGAGCTCTCCACGACCCAGGAGACGCAGATCAACCTGCCGTTCGTAACGGCCGACTCCGCTGGCCCCAAGCACCTCGACACGCGCCTCACGCGCGCCAAGCTCGCTGAGCTGACCGCCGCGCTGCTCGACCGCGTCGTCGCCCCCGTGCGCCAGGCGATCGACGACGCCAAGGAGAAGGGCGTCAAGGAGATCGATCACATCGTGCTCGTCGGCGGCATGACGCGCATGCCCGCCGTGCAGGACAAGGTCAAGGAGCTGACCGGCAAGGATCCCCATCGCGGCGTCAACCCCGACGAGGTGGTCGCCGTCGGCGCCGCCATCCAGGCGGGCGTTCTCGCCGGCGACGTCAAGGACGTGCTGCTGCTCGACGTCACCCCGCTCACGCTCGGGATCGAGACCAAGGGCGGCGTGATGACCAAGCTGATCGAGCGCAACACGACGATTCCCACGCGCAAGGGGGAGGTCTTCTCCACGGCCGAGGACAACCAGCCCTCGGTGGAGATCCACGTGCTTCAGGGCGAGCGCGAGATGGCCCAGTACAACAAGTCGCTTGGCAAGTTCCAGCTCACGGGCATCCCCCCGGCTCCGAGGGGCATCCCCCAGATCGAAGTCGCCTTCGACATCGACGCCAACGGCATCCTCAATGTCTCCGCCAAGGACCTCGGCACCGGCAAGGAGCAGAAGATCGAGATCAAGGCCGGCTCGGGGCTCTCCGAGGAGGAAGTCAAGCGCATGGTCTCCGACGCCGAGTCCCACGCCGAGGAGGACCGCAGGGCGCGCGAGCTGGCCGAGGCGCGCAACAACGGCGAGAACGCCGCCTACCAGGCCGAGCGCCAGCTCTCAGAGCTCGGCGACCAGGTCGACGCCGACTCCAAGGTCCGCATCGAGGAGGCCATCAAGGAGCTGCGCGACACGCTCGAGTCGGAGGACCCGGCCGCGATCAACGCGCGCACCGAGGCCCTGCAGAGCGCCTTCCACGCCGTCTCCGAGGCGATGTACCAACGGGCTCAGGCCGACGCCGCGGCCTCCGGCGACGGCGCGGGCGCCGCGGGCGAGCCGAGCGGCGATGGCGCAACCGCCGAGGAGGACGTCGTCGATGCGGAGGTCGTCGACGAGGGCAAGAGCTGATGGAGGAGACCGAGCAACAAATTGAGGAGGTCGAGCAACCGGAAGTGGAGTCGCCCGAGGACGGCGACGCCGCCTCCACCCCCTCCCAACAGTCCATTCCCTCTGAGGGGATGGACCGGAAGGCGCCCCCTTCCTCTCAACAGTCCATCCCCGGTCAGGGGATGGACCCTGGAGGGGCGATCGAAGAGGAGTTGGATGAGCTCGTAAAGACGGCTGCCGAGCGCGACGAGTACCTCGCGCTCGCGCAGCGCACGCAGGCCGACTTCGAGAACTATCGTAAGCGCGTCGCGCGCGACGCGGCACAGGCGCAGGACCGCGGCGTCGCCAGGCTCGCCAAGGAGCTGTTGCCCGCGCTCGACAACCTCGACCGCGCCCTGGAGGCGGCGGACGAGGAGGATCCGCTGCTCACGGGCGTGCGGCTCGTTCGCTCCGAGATCGGCGCCGCGCTCGCGCGCGCCGGCATCGAGGCGTTCGCCCCCCTGGGCGAGCCGTTCGACCCCAACCGGCACGAGGCGATGGCCCAGCAGCCCGTGCAGGGCGCCGCCAGCGGCACGGTGGCCGAGGTCTACCAGAACGGCTATCGCATGGGCGATTCGATCATCCGGCCCGCCCGCGTTCTGGTGGCCGAGTAGGCAAGGAGCCCAGATGGCGACGCGTCCCGACTACTACAAGACGCTCGGGGTCGACAAGAAGGCGACGCCCGAGGAGATCAAGAAGGCCTACCGCAAGCTCGCGCGTAAGTACCACCCCGACCGCAACCCCGACGACAAGCACGCCGAGGAGCGCTTCAAGGAGGTCTCCCAAGCCCACGACGTGCTCGGCGATCCCGAGAAGCGCAAGCAGTACGACAACGGCACCGGCCCGTTCGCGGCCGGCGGGGCGGGCGGGCCTGGCTTCGGCGGCTTCGGCAACTTCGACTTCGACGCCTCCTCGATGGGCGACATCCTCTCCAACCTGTTCAGCGGCGGTGGAGGCCGGCGCGCCCGCACGCGCCCGCAGCGCGGGCGCGACCTGGAGACCGAGGTGCAGATCTCCTTCGACCAGTCGATCTCGGGCGCCCAGGCCCCGCTGTCGGTGCCCACGAGCGGCGCGTGCCCGACCTGCCACGGTACCGGCGCCAAGCCCGGCACGACCCCGAAGGTGTGCCCGCGCTGCGAGGGCCGCGGGATCGAGACGGAGGGCCAGGGCATGTTCTCGATCTCCCAGCCCTGCTCGCGCTGCGGCGGCAGCGGCACCGTGATCGAAGACCCCTGCCCCACCTGCGGCGGCTCGGGTGCCGTGCGCACGGTCAAGCGCTTCCGCGTCAACATCCCCCCGGGAGTGAGGGAGGGCTCACGCATCCGCGTGCCCGGCAAGGGCGAGCCGGGGGTGCGCGGCGGGCCGCCTGGCGACCTGTACGTCGTCACGCACGTCGCCCCGTCGCCCGCGTTCAAGCGCAAGGGCAACAATCTCGAGGTAGAGGTTCCGCTCACGATCCCCGAGGCGCTGCTCGGCGCCGAGGTGCGCGTGCCGACGCTCGACGGGTCAAAGACGCTGCGCGTCAAGCCGGGCACACGGCACGGCACGGTCCAGCGCCTGCGCGCCGAGGGCGCGCCCAAGCTCGGATCGGGATCGCCACCCGCGCGTGGAGACATCTACTACCGCTTTACGATCGACGTGCCCGAGAAGCTCACCGCCGAGCAGGAGGCGGCCGTTGAGCAGCTCTCCAAGACCATGAACGGCGATCCGCGCGCAGCCCTGTTCGAGGGAGCGTCGCGATGACGCGACGCGAGGCACTGCCTCCCCGGCCGTCCGACCCGCCACGGGTCAGGCGCGTCGAGGTCGAGACCGACCGCGGCGTGTTCATGATCTCCGTCGCCGCGGAGCTAGCCAGCATGCATCCGCAGACGCTGCGCGTGTACGAGGCGCGCGGGCTGGTGGAGCCGAAGCGCTCGCCGAAGGGCACGCGCCTGTACTCGCAACAGGACGTCGAGAGGCTGCGCCGCATCCACGAGATGACGGTCGAGCTCGGCCTCAACCTCGCCGGGGTGCAGCGCGTGCTCGACCTCGAGTCCGAGGTGCGGCGCATGCACACGCGCATCGAAGAGCTGGAGGTCGAGGCGCTGCAGACTCAGGTCAAGCTCGCCGAGGAGCTGGAGGAGGTACGGCGCTCCTTCCGCGCCGAGCTCGTCCCTTATCGCGGCGGCAAGGAGATCGTGCGCGCGGCGGATGCGCGCTCGCCTTTTCGGATGATACCGGTCAGGCAAGCCAACCTACCTGGGAGGAACGACCGATGAGCGGGTACAGTGACCGATGACACCGCCTGATGGACAGGCACCCGGCGGCGTCGCGATGCAGGCCCCGCCAGAGGAGGAGCAAAAGCCACTGGAGCGCTTCGGGCGCGACCTGACCGAGCTGGCCGAGCAGGGCAGGCTCGACCCGGTGATCGGGCGCGACGAGGAGATCCGCCGCGTCATCCAGGTGCTCTCGCGCCGCACGAAGAACAACCCCGTCCTGATCGGCGAGCCCGGCGTGGGCAAGACCGCGATCGCAGAGGGCCTCGCGCAGCGCATCGTCGCCGGCGACGTGCCCGAGTCCCTCCGGGAGCGGCGCGTGATCGCCCTGGACATGGGCGCGCTGATCGCAGGCGCCGTCTACCGCGGCGAGTTCGAGGACCGCCTGAAGGGGGTGCTGGGGGAAGTCTCCGAGGCCAAGGGCGCGATCATCCTGTTCCTCGACGAGCTGCACACGATCGTCGGCGCGGGCGCCGCCCAGGGCGCCGTGGACGCTGCCAACCTGCTCAAGCCGATGCTCGCGCGCGGCGAGCTGCGCTGCGTTGGGGCCACCACGCTCGACGAGTACCGCAAGCACATCGAGAAGGACGCGGCCTTGGAGCGCCGCTTCCAGCCCGTGATGGTGGGCGAGCCGAGCGTGCAGGACGCGATCGCGATCCTGCGTGGCCTGAAGGAGCGCTACGAGACCCACCACGGCGTGCGCATCCAGGACAACGCCCTGATCGCCGCGGCCACGCTCTCCCACCGCTATATCGCCGACCGCTTCCTGCCCGACAAGGCGATCGATCTGATCGACGAGGCCGCCTCGCGGCTGCGCATAGAGATCGACTCCGTCCCTACCGAGATCGACGAGGTCGACCGCCGGGTGATGCAGCTGGAGATCGAGCTCACCTCGCTGCGCAAGGAGAAGGACGACGCCTCCAAGGAGCGCCGGGCGGCGATCGAGGCCGAGCTGGCCGAGCTGCGCGCGCGCTCGGATGAGATGCGAGCGCAGTGGGAGCGCGAGAAGCAGGCGATCCAGGGCGTGCGCGAAACCAAGGAGCGCATGGAGCAGGCCCGTGTCGAGGCCGAGCGCGCCGAGCGCGAAGCCAACCTGCAACGCGCCGCCGAGCTGCGCTACGGCGAGATCCCGGAGCTGGAACGCCAGCTGGCCGAGCACGAGGCAGCCGAGCGCGAGGGCGGCGACGGCCAGACACCGGTCTTCCTCAAGGAGGAGGTCGACGCCGAGGACGTGGCCGAGGTTGTCGCGCGCTGGACCGGCATCCCAGTCGCGCGCCTGTTGGAGGGCGAGGTCGAGAAGCTGATCCACATGGAGGAGCGCCTGCACGAACGCGTCGTCGGCCAGGACGAGGCTGTCGAGGCGGTCGCGACCGCCCTGCGCCGCTCGCGCGCGGGACTACAGGACGCAGGCCGCCCGATCGGCACGTTCATGTTCCTCGGTCCCACGGGCGTCGGCAAGACCGAGCTGGCGCGCGCTCTCGCCGAGTTCATGTTCGACTCCCAGGACGCGATGGTCCGCATCGACATGAGCGAGTACATGGAGAAGCACTCCGTCTCGCGCCTCGTCGGAGCGCCCCCCGGCTATGTCGGCTACGAAGAGGGCGGCCAGCTCACCGAGGCGGTCCGTCGCCGCCCCTACTCCGTCGTGCTGCTCGACGAGATCGAGAAGGCCCACCCGGACGTGTTCAACACGCTCCTGCAGGTGATGGACGACGGTCGCCTCACCGACGGCCAGGGGCGCACCGTGGACTTCAAGAACACCGTGCTCATAATGACCTCCAACATCCCGGTGTCGGCCACGGGCGACGACCTGCGCGCCGAGCTCACGACCCACTTCAAGCCCGAGTTCATCAACCGGCTCGACGACATCGTGCGCTTCGCGCCGCTCTCCCGCGAGCAGATAGGCGAGATCGTCGATCTGCAACTACGACGCGTGATCGAGCGTGTGGCAGAACGCGGCGTGCAGCTGGAGATCACGCCCGCCGCGCGCGAGCTGCTCGGCAACATGGGCTACGACCCGACCTACGGCGCGCGGCCCTTGCGGCGCGTGATCCAGAGGCAGCTCGTGGACAAGCTGGCGCTCGCGCTGCTGGAGGGGCGGTTCCATGCGGGGGATATGGTCGTCGCCGACGTGGCCGGCGGTCAGATCGCGCTCGAGGCCACGCTGGCAGAAACGGCAACCGCGGCTTAGCTCCTACGCGGCGAGCCGGTCAGGTAGAGCACTGGCCACGACCTGCCGCTCGCGCTTGCTCAGCCTGCTCGTCAGCCGGCGAATCTCGAGGGCGTCGTTGAACGCCTGCAGGAAAGCGCTGTCGGCGGTGTCAGGGAGCGGCTCCTTGAGTGTCTCCTCGAACCACTGCGCGACGTCCGCCCAGCGCCACACCTTCATGCGCCCGCCCAGGTCTCCGGCGGCGGGCGGAAAGCCACCCGGCCCGCGCCTGCCGTTCACCAGCAGTCGGATGCTCTCAGGCGTGCGTCCGGCCCGTGCGGCGATGTCGCTCATGCTTGCCAGGTCGTACTCGTGAACGCGAAGCACCGTCGCCTCCGGCAGGGCGTCCACCAGTTCGCTCAGCGCCATCGCGAGCGCATCCGGAAGGCTCGGGGCCCGCCGATCAAATTCGTACAGGAATGAGCCATCATCAGATCCATCCTCGTCGGGCCCCTCCAGCGACGCGTCGTCGATGCGCTCATACAGGTCGATCGAAAGGTCGTCCAGGGTTCTACCGGGGGCAAGAAATTGGATTGTGAAGGTGTGCTCTCTCATGGCTATCGGTGGGGGCAGCGCTCTACGTAACGGTCGATCCTCCGGGCCTGGTTGTCGGCGCTTCGTGGCGAGCCGCTGACGGAACGCGGACGGCACTTGCCCGTTGCTCCGCCCGGACAGTAAAGGATCGCCCAATAGGCGCGGTTCGTCTCGATGCGAAACCCCTTCGTCTCGGCTCTCTCGAGCGCCGCCTCGACTTGCTTCTTTGGGTGCTTGGACCGCAATGATATCAGTGGTGTTGTGGGTTGCCAACAGTTGTGAGCGCGATCAGCGCATACGTCCTCGTCTCCTACTCCGACGAAGGGGAGCGGTTGGGACAGTCGAGCGCCTGGTCGAGGCTGCTGCCATGGCACCGCTGGCAGGTTCGTGTATACTGTCTGTCTACATGCCTATGACGACCACGATCCGCGTTTCGACTGAGACCCGCGACCGACTCAATGCGCTCAGTGCGCGTGGGGGGGAGTCTGCGGGTGAGGTCGTCGCCAGGCTCGTCCATGCGGCCGATGACGATGTGCTGCTTGCCGACGCGGAGGCCGCGCTCGAGAACCTCGCTCGCGACCCGCGAGCGCTTGCTGCCTACCGATCTGAGGCGCGCGAGATCGAAGGTGGCTTTGAAGCGGCCGCTCCTGCCTGGTGAGCGCCCAACCGGAGCAGGGCGACGTTTACTGGGCTGACCCTGACCCCACCCGAGGCTCCGAGCAGGCCAAGGCGCGACCGTTTGCGATCGTCTCCGTCGACCAGCTCAACCGCTCGCCTCTGAAGCTATCGCTCGCAGTTCCCCTGACGCGAACCGACTTCGACAACCCGTTCCACCTGGTGATCGCCGCGCCAGAGGGAGGCTTGCAACAACAGAGCTTCGCGATGCCCGAGCAGTTGCGCGTGATCTCCCATGAACGACTCTCTCGCCGGCTCGGCCGCCTGCGCCCCGCCACACGCGAGGAGCTGTTGCGCCGCTGCCGGCTGCTTTTGCGGTGAGTTCGAGCTGCCCGTCAGCATGAGGATCACATAATGTGCCACCTCGTGACACTCGGTGGTACTGTACTACTGTGACCGATCACTTCACGCTCCGATTCCGTCCCGGCGTCAGCGAGCGATTGGTGGCGCAGGCGCGGCGAGCCGGCTTTGCCCCCCGGACTCTGGCTCAACGCTACGTCGATGAGGGCCTGCGCCGCGAGGATCATCCGCTGGTGCGCTTTGTCGACGGCCTGAGCGGCAGACGGGCGGCGCTCGTCGGCAGCGGCCTGGACGTGTGGGAGGTCATCGCGGCCGTGCGCGAGAACGACAACGACCTGGAAGAGACAGCGGCCTTGTTGGAGATATCGCCTGGGCTGGTACAGGCCGCGGTCGCCTACTACGGCGAGTACCGCGAGGAGATCGACGCCGAGATCGCACTCAACCAGGAAGAGTGGGAGCGGGGATACGCCGCCTGGGAGGCGGGCAACAGGGCGCTCAGTTCGTGAAGGCGCTGCTCGACGAGCAGCTATCTCCGCAGATCGCGCGGGTATTGCGCGAGCGCGGTCTGGACGTCGAGGCCGTCGCGGAGCGCGCCGACCTGCCGCAGGCATCCGACTCCGAGATCCTGGACGCGGCAGCGCGCGAGCAGCGCGCCGTCGTTACCAACAACACCAAGGACTTCCGGCCGATCGCCGGCGAGCGCCTGACGGACGGTCGCGGCCATGCCGGGCTGATCCTCCTACCGGCAAGGCGCAGCCGCAGCCGCCACGCGACGGGTGCGCTGGCCGACGCGATCGAGGACGTGATGCGTACGCATCCTGGTGGGATCGCCGGTGCTGAGCGCTGGATTGCGCCGCTCGCATGAAGCGCTGCCACTTCGATTGCTGATCACCACCTCGCCGAGCCAGAAAGCAGGGTTGCTTTTTGTCGGCAGAGCCGCTAGCGTGTGCGGCTGACGCACAATCGGAACCGTGCCGGGAACTCGTTTACACGGTTCCAAACGAGTCGGTGCGACAGAACCACGAGGAGGGGCAGATGCGGTCTCGCATGCTACGGGTGACGCTGGTCTCAATGTGCTGTTTGATCGGGACCCTGGCAGGGTCGGCCGCGGCGCTGGCAGCGGCTCCGGCAGTGACCGGCGTCAGCCCGAACAACGGCTCGACCACAGGCGGCACGTCGGTGACGATCAAAGGCAGTGGCTTCATCGCGGGCTCCACCGTCAAGTTCGCCGGCAGCTCGGCCAGCGGCGTGACGATCAACTCGGAAACGTCGATCACGGCAAGCAGCCCGGCGGGGACCGGTCTCGTCAACGTGACGGTCACCAACGCCAACGGGACCTCGACTTCGGCGCCGGCGGACCAGTTCGCCTATGACCCTGCGCCCAGCGGACCGTGGCTCGGGCTGAACGGCAACAGCGCCGGCGCCTACCTCGGCACGAT
>DASUDH010000004.1:0-5497 GCA_036275675.1 Solirubrobacteraceae bacterium
GCGAGCGCACGGCCCTCAGGCGATTGCGCTCGAGCGTCGCCTGCTCGTACTCCTGGCTCGAGGCGGCCGCCCTCATGCGCTCTTCGAGCTCGTGCTCGATCGCCTTGAAGCGACCCGACAGGAAGTCGATGACGCCGTCGATGCTGTGTCGGTAGTCCTCCTTGGAGACATAGCCAACGCACGGGGCCTCGCAGCGCTTGATGTAGTAGTCGAGGCATGGGCTGCCGCTGCGCCGTCCGGGCTCGACGCCGGTGCAAGAGCGGTACATGAACACCTTGGCGAGCACCTCGAGCGTGGAGCGAACGCGCTTGGCGGAGGAGTAGGGACCAAAGTAGGCACGGCCGGGACGGTGGCGCTCGCGTGTGAAGTAGACGCGCGGGAAGTCCTCGTCGAGCGAGACGGCTATGAACGGGTAGGACTTGTCGTCGCGCAGGCGGATGTTGAAGCGTGGGCGGTACTGCTTTATGAAGCTCTGCTCGGCGAGCAGCGCCTCGGCCTCGCTGGCCACGACGAGGCACTCGATCGCGTCGACCGCCGCGACCATCTCGGCGTGTCCGGGGCTCGACGGGACCAGAGCCTTGGAGAAGTGCGAAGCGACGCGCTTGCGGACGGACTTCGCCTTGCCGACGTAGATGACACTGCCCTTGGCGTCGCGGAAGAGGTAGACGCCGGGCTTGTCGGGCAGCGTGCGTCGTTGCTCGGCCAGACGAGGACTCAATACGTGCGGGAGTAGCGATAGACGGCGAGCAGCGTGTAGCCGGCGAGGCCGATGAGCACGAACCAGAGGAGCTCGCCGAAACCGGTTTGCCACATGCGCGGCTGGGCTGCGGCGGTGAGGAAGCCGACGGCGATCGCGCCGTAGAGCAACAGCCGATGGCGGTCGCCGAGGCTGTGAATATCGACGCGGTGTTCGCGGTAGAGCCTGTAGGCGAAGAAGGCGAGCCCGGCGGCGAACACGACCCATAGGGCGGCGGCGAACGCTTCGGCCGCACGCCCGCCACCGGGCAGGAACTCGACGGCGGCGGCGATCAGGGCGACGATCGCGACGTTGCGCGCGATCTTCAGATGGTCCATGACGGGGCTCTATCCATGGGGTCCCTCAGTCTAGAAGGACTCTAACGCCCCGGTTTTGCAAGGACGAAGGAGGCAACGGCGTCGCGGGAGGACGATCGAGCGGTGTCAGTGAAACGTAAGAATCCGCAATATCCGGAATGATGTCGGGCGGGTCATGGAACGTTCCCCGTCATTAATGGTGTTTTGCGCTATACTGCGTAAGCCCATTCGGTCCTAACCCGACCGAAACGAGGGTTGGTTGGCAGGCGCCGGGGTACTCGTCATTCAGGTCAGAGAGCCCCGGCGCCTGTTTTTAAGCGGCGCACAGGCTCGGTTCAATCAGCTGAGCGCCTCGAGGCGCTCGTAGGCCGCCTCGATCTCGCGCTTTGCCGCCGTGTGGCGAGCTTCTGACTTGGCCGTCTCGTACTTGGTCGCCCATGCGGCCGGATCCGCGAGCTCGTCTTCGAGCGCGCGCATGGCGGCCTCCGCCTCTTCGACGGCCTGCTCGGCCCGCAGCTGCTCGCGAACACGATTCTTGGACGGGCCGTTCGGCTTGCTTGCCTGCTTGTGCCCTATAGGGTGCGCCCCTGAGGGTGTGCCCTTCAGGGTGCGGGCGGATCGCTTGGGGGGGCGCTTAGCGACCTCGGCCGCGTCACCAGCCGCCGCGAGCGCCCTTGGCGCCGGGACCTCGACCCCCGCCGCCTGGCGTTCTTCGCGCGTACGAACGTACTCCGGCCAGCCGCCGAGGAAGCCGCGCAGCGAACGGTCCTCGATCGCGACCGTGCGCGTGCCGACGGCGTCGAGCAAGGCGCGGTCGTGGGAAACGAGCAGGAGAGCGCCGCCGAACGAGCGCAGGGCGTCCTCGAGCGCCTCGCGACTGTCGAGGTCGAGATGGTTGGTGGGCTCGTCCAGGATCAGCACGTTAGGTGGGTCGGGCGTCCCGTTCATCAAGATCGCCAGCGACAGCCGTCGGCGCTCCCCGCCGGAGAGCCCGTCGAGCGGCTTGTCGGCGTCTTCGCCCGAGAACAGGAACCTGCCGACCAGCGCACGGGCCTTGTTGGGCGTCAGGCCTGTCGCCCGCTGGGCCGCCTCGGCGACGCTCTGTCCCGGTGGCCCGCCCGCCCCGAGCTCCTCGGCGTGCTGGGAGAGGTAGCCCACCTTCACGTTGTGGCCGGTGCTGAGCTTGCCCGCCGCCAGCGGGCGCCGTCCGGCGAGCGTCTCGATCAAGGTGGTCTTGCCGGCTCCGTTGGGGCCCACGAGGGAGACGTGCTCGCCGCGCTCCAGCCACAGGTCGGCGTGCTCGAGCAGAACGATCGGGATCCCCCCACCCGTCCCTCCGACCTCGATGCGCCCGTCCTGCAGCTCGAAGATCACCCGTCCCGTGCGCTCGGGCACCTTGAACGCGAACTCGAGCGCCGCTCCGTCGCGCGGATCTCGCCCTATGCGCTCGATCTTGGAGAGCTTCTTGAGGCGCGACTGCGCCTGGCGAGCCTTCGTGGCCTTGTAGCGGAAGCGCTCGACGAAGCGTTCCATGCGCGCGATCTCGGCCTGCTGCTTGTCGATCGCCTTGCCGAGCGCTATCTCCCGCGAAGCCTGCTCACGACGCCAGGCGTGCCAGGTGCCGGCGAAGAAGCGGGAGCGGGTGGGCGGCGTTCCGTACAACTCCAGGACGGCTGTGCCGACCGCCTCCAGGAACCAGCGGTCGTGGGCGACGAGCATCACGGCTGCGTCGAGCTCGACGAGTGTCTGCTCGAGCCACTCCAGCGACTCGATGTCGAGATGGTTGGTGGGCTCGTCGAGCAGCAGCACATCCGCGCCGGGGGCGAGCGCGCGAGCCAGCGACGCGCGCGTGAGCTGCCCTCCAGAGAACGTGTCCAGGTCGCGATCGAGATCGTCGCCCGAGAATCCCAAGCCCCGCGCCATGACCGTGGCACGATCGCGCCACAGATAGCCCCCATAGGACTCTAGGCGCGCCTGGGCGCGCGCGTAGCGGTCGAGCAACGCCTCCTCGGAGCCGCCTGCGGCCATCTTGCGCTCGAGGGTCGCGAGCTCCTGCTCGACCGCCAGCTCTTCAGCGCACCCGGACAGCACATAGTCTCGCAGCAGCATCCCACGGTCTCTCGGCGGGCGCTGATCGTGCAGCGCGATCCGCACACCCTTGGAGACGCTGAGCTCACCCCGGTCGATCGACTCCTCGCCGGCGATCATGCGCAGCAGCGTCGTCTTGCCGGCGCCGTTGCGACCGGCGATCGTGAGGCGTTCGCCGCGCTCGAGCTTGAACGAGACACCGCCAAGCAGCGGCTTGCCGGCTATGTCCTTGCGCATGTCTGAGGCGATCAGGAGAGCCACGTCGAGGATGGTAGGGGCCATCCCTCGATCGACGCCCACCGCTGGAGGACCATGATGGAGCGCGGCGAGCGCCGCGCAAGCCCGCGGCGCGCTCCGATAGGATCAACAGCCTCATGCGTCGCTTGCTCTCCATCACGCTCGCGTCCGTTCTGCTGCTGCTGCTGGCGCTCGCCCCCGCCGCGCTCGCATACAACGACGGGCGCGGGTTCTATGGGGCCACCGACGACAAGGTGGTGACCAACGCCGGCTTCATTTTGATCCTCTTCTTCCCGCTGTTCGTGCTCGCGATGAGCCTACTGCAGTGGCGCCTGGAGAAGCGCAAAGAGGCGCGCAAAGCCGCACAGAAGGCACGGCTCGGCGATGCACACTGGCGCGGCGGTTGGTAGACGCAGGGCATCGCGGGAGATGAGCGAGCCCGGCGAGACGTCCGACGCCGAGCGCCCGCAGGCAGGGGCCTCCGGGGCGGATGGGGTGCGCTACGAGCGCGACGGCGCAGCAGCCGTCGTGACCATCGACCGTCCGCAGCGACGCAACGCTGTCGACGGGCCGACGGCGGAGGCTCTGCACGAGGCGTACCAGCGCTTCGAAAGCGAAGAGGACGCACGCGTGATGGTGCTTACCGGCGCGGGCGGGGTCGCCTTCTGCGCGGGAGCCGACCTGAAGGCGATCGAGACGTTCGGCGGACGGTTGACGGCCACCGAGGGGCCGATGGGGTTCACGCGCGTGACGCCGTCGAAGCCGACGATCGCGGCGATCTCGGGCTTCTGCTTGGCGGGCGGCCTGGAGCTCGCGTTGTGGTGCGACCTGCGAATCGCCACCGAGGGCTCCCGGCTCGGCTATCCGGAGCGCCGCTGGGGCGTGCCCCTGATCGACGGCGGCACACAGCGGCTGCCGCGCATCGTCGGCCTCGGACGCGCGCTCGACCTGATCCTCACAGGACGCATCGTGGACGCCCGCGAGGCTCACGCTATGGGTCTGCTCACCGAGGTGGTCACCGAGGGCGCTCACCTGGAGCGGGCGATCGAGCTCGCGAACAACCTCGCGCGCTTCCCGCAGCGCACGATGCTCGCGGACCGGCGCGCCGCGATCGAAGGACTCGGCATGACCCTGGAGGAAGGACTCGAGCTGGAGTCACGAGCGGGGCCTGAGGTGTTCCTTGACGCAGTGAGCGGCGCGCAACGGTTCGCCGCCGGGGAGGGGCGCGGCGGCGCCGGGGCGGGAGCATAACGCGATGCGGTGCCCCACACGCGCGCGTGGGGTAAGCCTTTTGGGAACACAACCTCCCCAGCCCCCACCCTGCGTGGAGCCGATCCGGGGACACCGCGCCCACCTGCGAAGCGCACTGTGACTATGCTCGGCTGATCGAACCGCGGGAGA
Organism: Solirubrobacteraceae bacterium; assembly: GCA_036275675.1. GTDB lineage: Bacteria > Actinomycetota > Thermoleophilia > Solirubrobacterales > Solirubrobacteraceae > Palsa-744. Next base: position 4,780 of record DASUDH010000004.1, read on the forward strand.
TCCCATGGCCTATTTCGTGACGGGAGCAACGGGCTTCATCGGCCGCCGGCTGGTCGAGCGACTGCTCGAGCGCAAGGGCAAGATCCATGTCCTGGTGCGCGAGGACTCGCTGGGCCGTCTGGACGATCTGATCGAACATTGGGAAACGCATGCGGGGGCGTCCGCGGGCAAGCGCATACACCCCGTCACTGGAGATCTGCGCCAGCCGATGCTTGGACTGCAGGACAAGCAGGTGTCAGAGCTCGAAGGGACGATCGAGCACTTCTTCCACCTCGCGGCCGTCTACGACATGACCGCGCCCGTCGAGCTCGACATGGCGGTCAACGTGGGCGGCACCAACCATGCGGTCGAGCTGGCGGAGGCGTTGCGGGTCGAGCGCCTGCACCATGTCTCCTCGATCGCCGTGGCGGGCACCTACAAAGGGGTGTTCGGCGAGGACTGCTTCGACGAGGGCCAGCGCTTGCCCTCGCCATATCACGCCACCAAGTTCGAGGCCGAGCGGATCGTGCGCGAGCAGCACATGCCGTGGCGGGTGTACCGGCCGGGGATCGTCGTGGGCGACTCGAAGACCGGCGAGATCGACAAGGTGGACGGCCCCTACTACTTCTTCAAGGCGATCCAGAGGATGCGCCAGCTCGTGCCGCAGTGGGTGCCGCTCGTGGGACTCGACCTAGGCAAGACGAACATCGTGCCGGTGGACTGGGTGGTGGGCGCGCTC
>DASUDH010000005.1:0-3344 GCA_036275675.1 Solirubrobacteraceae bacterium
GTGCTGGAGGAGGGGGGAGTCGACGTGAGGCTCGGTGTGCGCGTCGAGCGTGTGTCCCGGGGGCTGGACGGGCTGAGGGTCCATGCGAAGGGTCTCGAGCTCGACGCCGACGTGGTCGTCTCGGCTCTTCCGCACCAGCGAGCCGCGGTGTTGCTCGAGCCGCTTCTGGGTGCCGAGGCACAGCGCTGGACTGGGCTCGGCAACTCGGCGATCGTTAACGTTCACGTCGTGTACGACCGGCGTGTGTGCGAATTGCCGTTCGCGGCGGGTGTGGGCACGCCGGTGCAATACGTGTTCGATCGCACCGAAGCCGCCGGACTCTCAAAAGGGCAGTATCTGGCCGTGTCGCTGTCGGGCGCCGAGGAGGAGATGCGCCTTGACCACGAGCGGCTGCGCGAGTGCTATCTGGCAGCTCTCGAGGATCTCTTCCCGCGCGCCCGGGACGCCACCGTGCGGGGCTTTCATGTCAGCCGCGAGCACGCCGCCACGTTCCGTGCGGGACCGGGGACACAGGCGCTGCGTCCTGCCGCTCGGACGAGCGTTCCCGGGCTTGTGCTCGCCGGGGCTTGGACCGATACGGGCTGGCCGGCGACGCTCGAGGGGGCGGTTCTCAGCGGTCATGCCGCGGCGCGGGAGGCATTGTACGCATGAGCTTCACGCCGGCGAGGAGGCCCATGTCGCAAGGGGACTCCGCGTGAGCGACGTGCTCGTGACCGCACCGCTGCGCCTGGAGGCGCTCGCGATCAAAGCAGGGGCGAGGCGGTTGCGCGTCCAGCAGACGGGGATGGGTCCCCATCGCTCCAGGGCAGCGGTCCCGCTGCTGCAGCGCGATCCGGCGGTCGCGCTCGTCGTGATGGGGGTTTGCGGTGGCCTGGACGACGAGTGCGAGCCGGGCGACGTGGTGATCGCCGATGCGTTGTTCGACGGCGAGCGTCGCGCCGAGGATGGCCGCATGGTCTGTCCCTCAGCGGGACCGCTCGCCGAAGCGCTCGCGCGCCGTGACCTGCCGGTGCGCCGCGGGACGGTCGTGTCGGTGGCGCGCATCGCGCGCGGCGAGATGCGTGTGGAGTTGCGTGAACGCGGCGCGATCGTGGTGGACATGGAGTCGGCGTGGCTCGCCCCAGGCGCGCTTGAGCGCCCGTTCGCGGTGATCCGCGTGGTGGCGGACACTCCCTCGCGCGAGCTGACGCATCCGCTGCTGACACTCGCGGGAGCAGCGCGCGCGGCGCTATCGTTGCGACGTACAGCGGCGGCGCTGGAGGAGCTGGTGCGCGAGCAGGGTGTGCACGCGGTGCTCGTCGGCAGCGGATAGCTAGCAATCGAGGCGAGAAATGGCGGTTCCGATCAGGCAGGGCGCGCGAATGGGGTGGTACCTGCTGCGCCAGCGCGTTGCGCGGCGCGAGATGTTCCCCTTGATCGTCGAGCTCGAGCCGCTGTTCCAGTGCAACCTCGCGTGCTCGGGGTGCGGCAAGATCCAGCACCCCGAGCACGTGCTGCGCCGACGGATGTCGGTCGAGCAGGCGGTCGGTGCCATCGAGGAGAGCGGCGCGCCGATGGTGTCGATTGCGGGTGGCGAGCCGTTGATCCACCCGGAGATCCATGTGATCGCGGCGGAGCTCGTGAAGCGCAAGCGCTTCGTGTACCTGTGCACGAACGCGATCCTGCTCGAGCGCAAGCTCGCAGACTTCGAGCCGAGCCCGTATTTCGCCTGGGCGATCCACATCGACGGGCTGCGCGAGCGCCACGACGCGTCGGTGGAGCGCGAGGGTGTGTTCGACAAGGCGGTTGCGGCGATCCGCGCCGCAAAGGACCGGGGCTTTCGTGTGACGACGAACACGACGTTCTTCACGCACGACTCGCCGAAGACGGTGCGCGACGTGCTCGATTTCCTCAACGACGACCTCGGCGTCGACGAAATGATGATCTCACCCGCCTACGCGTATGAGAAGGCGCCCGACCAGGAGCACTTCCTGGGGGTACGCCAGACACGCGAGCTGTTCAGCGAGGCGTTCGCGGACGGCCGGCGCAAGAAGTGGCGCTTGAACCACAGTCCGCTGTTCCTGGACTTCCTGGAAGGCAAGGCCGAATTCGACTGCACGGCGTGGGGCATCCCGAGCTATTCGCTGTTCGGCTGGCAGCGGCCCTGCTATCTGATGTCAGACGGCTACGCAGCCACCTACAAGGAGCTGGTCGAGACGACCGACTGGAGCAGGTACGGTCGCGGCAAGGATCCGCGCTGCGAGAACTGCATGGCCCACTGCGGCTACGAGCCGACGGCGGTGTTGCAGACCACGCGTTCGCTGCGCCAGTCGCTGCGTGCGCTGGTCAACTAGCCCGGATGTTGCGTCTCGTCGTCTGAGAGTCCTCGGCGCTGGATGTCCTGCCAGCTCATGCCCTCGCTCAGCAGCGCGGGCACGCCGAGCGCCAGGGCTGTGAGCAGCTCGATCGCCTGCAAGATGATGCCGTAGGCGAGAGCTGGACCGGCGCCGATGCCGTAAGCGGCGAGGACGACAAGGCAGGCGGCCTGGAAGACGCCTACATTGGAGGGCGTGGCAGGCAGTACCGCGGTGACATTCACCGCCAACAGGATCGCAGCCGCCGTGACCAGCGTTGCCTGATGCTGGAGACCGAGGGCGAGCACGACCATGTAACAGGAGGTCCACTGCATCGCCCAGGCGAGCAGCTGGGCGCCGACCGCAGCCATCCCATGGCGCGGTCTTGCGAACACGACGAGGCCGCGTCGTCCGAGGCGCAGCAACCCGGCGAACGCAATCGCGACGCCGCGGACGCGCGGATTGCGCGAGTGCTGGGCGAGACGCAGCAAGGGTGGGCCCCCGAACACGAACAGGGAGACGAATGCAGGCACCGCGAGCACGGCCTCCAGGGCCGAGGCGTGGCCTTCGAACAACGGGACGCTGGTGAACGTCACGGCCGCGAGGATCCCTAGCACGGCGAGATTGATGAGTGTCTGTGAGAAGACGGTGCCCGCGACAATGGGGAACGTGCGACTCGCCGGACCCTCGAGCCGGCGGCTCAGCACGATCATGCGCGTCGGCTCTCCGATCCTTCCCGGGAAGACCGCCGATGCCATCACCCCGATCATCGTGGCTCGTGTCACCGCCATCCAGGTCACTTTGCTGTCGGGCAGGGCTGCGTGCAAGGTCGCGTGCCAGGAGGTCGAGCGCGCCAGCAGCGAGAGCATCATAACGACGAGCGCCAACGCGACCCAGCCGGGGCTGGCTGAGATCAGGGCATGAGCGATGTGGGGGAGGTCGAGCCGGCTGAGCGCGAGCGCGAGCACCGCCGCGAGCAGGATCGCCGCCCCCGCCAGGCCGGCGCGCCTG
>DASUDH010000006.1:0-2440 GCA_036275675.1 Solirubrobacteraceae bacterium
CATCGCGAACAGCGCCGGGTCCTCCTCGTCGCCCTCGCTCCGGCGCCACCCCATCTGCGCGGAGTCGAGCTGCGCGGCCACGTGCAGGGGCACGTCCGCGGGCGCGCCGAAGACCTCTTCGAGCCGTCGCGTCCACGAGTGGTGGAGCTCGATCACGCCCTCGTCCCCGGCCCGGCGCATGGCCCAGCCCGGACGCCCGCCGGACAGCTCCGCGAGCAGCTTTGCACGCCTGGCGTCGACGCCGTGAGTCGCCAGCAGCTTCTCGATCTCAGGCGCAGGCACAGGGTGGAAGAACACGCGCTGGCAGCGCGACACCACCGTCGGCAGCACGACGAACGGATTGAGGCTCGGTGTCGTGAGGACGATCACGCGGTGTGGATGCGGCTCTTCCAGGGTCTTCAGCAGCACGCCCTGCGATTCGTCCCGCAGCCGGCCGATGTTGACGACGATCGCGACCCGATAGCCCGCGACCGCGGGCTTGAGGTTCAGGAAGTGCTGCAGCGTCAGCTCATGGAACTCCGGCGGCTTCTCGGGGATCAGCCGCATCTCGTTGATGTGCAGAAGCTTCTGGCGGTCGTCCTCCCAGTAGTCCGGGTGACGCGTCAGGGGCGCCTCGGGGAGGAGCGCCGACGCGAGCGCCCGCGCCGCCGTCGACTTGCCGAGCCCGGACTCACCGACGAAGAGATAGGCGTGCGCGAGACGCCCCGTCTCGAGCTGCGCGCGCAGCTGACGCAGCGCCTGGGCGTGCCCGACGACGCCTTCGAACGGGTCGGCCTTGACGGTCAACGCGCTTGCGGGTTGGCCGCGGGCCGGCGCGCGTTGGTGCCTTTGTCTGCCTTCTCGGCGTTCTCGCGCTCGAGCTGGAGACGCTGGGCCCGCCCCTGGAGCCAGACCTCGCGGATGCGCTGCAGGGCGGTGATGTTGGTCACGATCGCGAGCAGGAAGACGATGAGGTACAGGACGTAGCCGCCGAACAGCAGGCCGATGAGCGTGGCGACCACGCGCTCGGGCCGCTGGAAGAGGCCTGACTTGCACGCGAAGCCGAGGCTCTGCGCCCGGGCGCGCACGTAGCTGACCAGGAACGACCCCGCCAGGGCTGCGAGCGTGGCCAGGATCAGCCACTCCTGGAGCGGCGGGTTGATGGTCACGAAATAGGCCGCCAGGCCGAGGTAGACGGCGCCCTCGGAGTAGCGGTCGAGGGTGGAGTCGAGGAACGCACCGTACGGATAGGCGGCGTTGGTCGAGCGCGCCAGCGCGCCGTCGAGGATATCGCACAGCCCGGCGAAGATCAGGACCACGCCCGCCCAGCGGAGATGGCCGAATGCGATCAGGCCCGAGGCGAAGAACGTCAGCACGACACCGACCACGGTCACCTGGTTCGGCGTCAGGGGCGAGCGCCCCAGCGCGGACATCAGCGCCTCCGCATGGCGGCGGACCCAGGCCTCAAACCGCGTGGTGAACACTGCTCACCTCCATCGCCCGGGCGGGCCGGCGCGCCATCGCCTTGCGCGCGTCGTGATAAACCTCGACGACCTCCGAGGCGACCGCCGGCCACGAATAGCGACGCGCCTTCTCCAGCGCGTACTCGCCCAGCCGGCGCCGCAGGTCAGGATCGCGCGCCAGCACGACCAGCGAGGCGGCCAGCTCACGCCAGCTCTTCGCCGGCACGGTGACGCTGTCGCGTCCAGGCTCGAGGACGGACATGTAGCCCGGCACCTCGGTCGCAACCACCGGAAGGCCGGACGCCAGCGCCTCGAGCAGCACGATGCCGAAGCTCTCGGCGCCCGTCGCCGGGGCGCAGAAGATGTCCGCGCTCGCGTAGTAGCGCGGCTTGACGGTGTCGGGGACGAAGCCGGCGAGGATCACGTTCGGCAGGTGGTGGCGCGAGATGTAGGACTCGAGCTTGCCGCGCAGCGGACCGTCACCGACGATGATCAGCCGCGTGTGCGGCAGGCGCGCGTTCATCGACCGGTACGCGCGCAGCAGGTCGCCGAGGCCTTTGCGCTTCTCGAGCCGGCCGACGAAAAGGATGTTGACGTTGTCGTCGCGCAGGTGGCGGATCGGCGCGTGGCCGGGCTTGTACACGTCGACGTCGATGCCGTTCGGGATCACGCGCATCGGATACTCGGGGAAGTAGCGCATGACGAAGTCGCGCGCCGGCTCGCTGACCGCGATGGCGCGGTGCAGCTGCGCCAGGTACGGCTGCAGCAGCGGACGCCCGTAGTAGTAGCCGACGTTGGAGCGGGCGAACGCGTGGAACGTGCCGACGTTCGCCGTCGTCGACATGCGCAGCATCGTCATCGGCAGCGCCGGCATGAGCGGCTCGTGGAAGTGCAGGACGTCGAAGCGCTCGTCGGCGATGATCGCCGCCACCCGGTCGGCCAGGTGGAAGCTGAGCGTGATCCGCGCCACCGAGTCGTTGGCCGGGATCGCGATCGGA
>DASUDH010000007.1:0-2060 GCA_036275675.1 Solirubrobacteraceae bacterium
TGAGTGGAGTAGTCGATGATGGCATTGGCGCGCTCGAGCTGCAGCCGGGCGACCGCCAGCTCCCCACGGGTCGCCTCGAGCGACTGCTCCAGCGAGCGCAGCTCGCCGATCAGCGCGGGCGCGGTCAGCGTCGCGGGCTGATCGTCGGCAGTGGCGCGTCGAGCCCAACCGCCGATGCTGCTGACGATCAAGGCGCCGAGCAGGATGAACCCCCCCTGCAGCATCAGTTTCTGGGTGGTCGTGTGCATAGCCCTCTCTTGTATGCCCAGGCGATCCAAGACTGGCACCGCCCCGTCAATTCGCCGTCAATCGGCCGTGTCGCGCCGCCAGTCTCCATGCGAGCCGCCCGCTTTCTCGAGCAGCCGGATCTTTTCTACCTCCATGCTCCGGTCGGCCGCTTTCACCATGTCGTAAACGGTGAGCAGCGCGACCGACACTGCTGTCAGCGCCTCCATCTCCACGCCCGTCCGGCCGACCGCCTTCGCGGCGGCCCGGACGCGCACGCCGGGGAGGCCTTCGTCGAGACTCGCTTCGACCTCCACGTGGTCGAGCCCCACCGGGTGGCACAGCGGGATCAACTCGGCGGTGCGCTTCGCCGCCAGGGTCCCCGCGACCTCGCTCACCGCCAGCACGTCGCCCTTGGCGACCTGTTGGTCCGCCACCAGTCGGAAGGCGTCGCGCGACATCCGGATCGTGCCCTCCGCGACCGCCGTGCGCACGGTGAGGGGCTTGTCCCCCACGTCCACCATTCGCGCCCGGCCAGCTGCGTCCACGTGCGACAGCTTCACGCCGCCTCTCCCCCCGCCAGGTCGCCGGCCAATACGGCGGCGACGAGCTGCGGGTTCACGTTGCCTTGCGCCATCGCGCGCGCCTCGAGCACCTGCGAGATCGCCCGCACCACCCGCTGCGTCTCGCGGCCCGATCGCGCCTGGCGGCGCAGCTCCTCGAGCAGGCCGTCCAGCATCGCGGTGAACGCGCCCCGCGCCTGGAACGGCTGCTGCGCCAGCGCAAACACGTGGCGTTTGAGCGGTCCGCCCCGGACGGCTGCCAGGAACCGAGCCGCTGCATCTCCCCCTGCCACGCCCCCCTCCCGTTCAGCAAGGAGCCTGCCAGGAGCGCCGTCCGCACGCGCAACAAGTTGTGCTACATCGTCTTGCGTCGTCTTGCCGAGCTCGTGCTGTACGAATGCTGCCACGATGCTGTCGGCGAGTCGTGCCACCCGGACACGCACCACGCGAGACAGAATCGTCGGCAACAGCGACTCCGCCGTCGCGGTAGTCAGTACGAACACCGTGTCCGCCGGCGGTTCCTCCAGCGCCTTCAGTAACGCGTTCGCCGCCGCATCCGTGCCCGTCTGCGGCACGAGGCGCTCGGCGTCGCCGATCACGAATACCTTGCGGCGGCCGAGTGCGGGCTTGAGCGCCATGCGGCGGAGCAACAGCCGAATGGCCGCGATCCCGTGAATTGCCAGGCCGGAGGGAGGCTCGTACAGCGGGCGCTGGCGGCGCGCCGCCATCTCCTCCCCCAGCCCCTCCTCCACCAGCTCGACTTGCCTGTCGGCATCCCCGCCCTTCTTGGAGAGCTCGAGCGGCACGAGCCAGTGCACGTCCGGGTGCGACAGGCTCAGAACCAGCCGGCACGGCTGGCACGAGCCGCACGGTTCTCCGCTCGCCTCTTTGCTGCCCTGGCCTTCGCACAGCACAGCCTGAGCCAGCCACAGGGCCAGGCGCTGTTTTCCGACTCCCCGGGGGCCCTCAAACAGCAGCGCTTGCGGCAACCGGCCGGAGGCGATGGCGCCTACCAGCCGGTTTCGAGGCCCCGTGTGGCCGTACAGGGGGGGCAATGGCATGGCAGAATCTAGCCCGGGGTCGCTAAGACGCCCCGTGTGGAAAATTTAACCAATTATGCAGCAACGTCTTATGCGATCTTTTCGGGGCTTGTGCTCACTTAACAACTTTCAGGGCACAATCTTACATCATGGAGTGAGCGCGCACTCGCGAGATAGTGCCCAATTTCACTACGTTTTCGGTGTCCATTTGGGTGGCCGGCGCGCATCGGCT
>DASUDH010000008.1:0-3113 GCA_036275675.1 Solirubrobacteraceae bacterium
CCGACGACGGTGGCTGCACGCACACCCCCAGCGCGACGGACTGGGGCACGGGGCTGACCGAGGCGGACGCCGAGCTGCGCGCCCTCGGCGGCTGCCTGAGCCTGCGCTCGACCGGCACAGGGCTCGAGCTGAGCGCGTCGGTGCCCGCGAACGCGACCGCGGCGGACGCGTTCGCCGCCTACACGTCGGTTCCGCGCCGGATCGACCAACTGCTCGCTCGTTGTACGCCGATGATGCGATCGGTTACCTGGTTCCAGAGCACGACCTGCCTGCTCACCGCGCGCCGCGCTCGCTCCGCGGTCGCGCACGCCCTGCTCTTCAGCGGGCTCGTCGCGATCGACCGCGTCTGGTACCGGCGCGCCGCCGACGACCGCCGGCGAGCAGCCACCATGCTCCCGGCGATCGGCCTGCTGTGGCCCGCTGGTGGACGCCCCGCAACCGGGTGGCCCGGTCTCGAGCTCGTCGCGCAGGGCGCTCGCGGGCGCTCAGATATCGCGGCTCTGACGGGGCTTGCGTTCGTCGCGACCGCTGCGTCCGCTCGCCGTGTGCGAGGCTCGCTCGAGCGCGGGCGGCTCGTGGAAAACGTGGCGTTCCCGGTCGTGTGCGCGCTGACGGGACTGGCCGCCGCGGCCGTCCGGCGCTCGCTCGCGCGCGCCGAGCGCGAAGTGCTCGGGCTGCGTGAGCGCGCCGAGCTGATCGAGCGCCTGGCGGGCGCCGTGAAGCTCCGCCATGCCGTGATCGAGCCGCTGCGCGGCACGGAGGGGTGGTGGGAGCGGGGCATCATGGAAAGCGCGGAGGGTCAACGGTTGTTGAGCCTCAGCGAGCGCATCGATGTGCTCACCGCCGAGCTGCTCGGCCTGATCGCCGTCCCCGACCCGGTCCGCGACATCGTGGACCACCTGCGCTTGCGACTGGACCCGGTGACGGTCGGCGTCCGTGGAGATTGGCCGGCGTCGGCGCCGCGGTCGGAAAGAGAGCCTGCGCTCAAGCGCGCTCGCGAGCAGCTCGCCGCCACGGCGCTCGCGGAGGAGCTCGCCAACCAACTGGTCGCGCGCTTTCCGCCAACGCTCGCCGGCCGCTCGCGCCTGCAGAGCGTCCATCTCGACATCGACCCGCTCGGCGAGCACGAGCTGCGTGTGACGGTTCGCCCACTCTCAGACGACGGCACCCCCGGCCAGTACGACCTCGTCCGCCTCAAGGCCACGCTCGCCTCCATGTCGGGCCGTCTCCTTACGGTCTTCGACGCCGGCGGCTTCGGCTTCGCGGTCCCGACCGCCGTGCTCGTCGCACGATGAGCTGGATCCACCTCTACGACGAGGACGAGCTCGACCTCAAGACCGCGCGTAGGCAGTTGCAAAAGCACGGGATCGCCGACCCCGTCACGCCGGTGGACTCCCACGTCAACCGCATCGATCTGTTCGAGACGATCGCATCCAGCCGCGAGGCGCTCGTCGCGCTGATCGACCTGCAGTCCGACGAACGCACCGACAACAGCTACTCGGGCTATCGCGTGATCGAGACGATCCGCCGCCACCCGCTGCTCGCCGCGCGCTGCAGGCCACTGGCATACACGGTGCACGCGCGCGAAGACGTGATCGAGCTTGCGCGCAAGCACGGGGCGCTGGCGCTTATCAGCAAGCACGACCTCGATGTGCCGATCGATGAGGTCGCCCGCGTGAACCTGCTCGGCTACCTCGAAGAGCAGCGGCTGCTCGTGCCCTCGCCGTTCGGCGAGCGCGCCGCGCCCGAGGGCAAGCTCCCCGTCTTCCCAGACAGCGCGCGGGCACGGGAGCGGTTCGCGCTCCAGGATCGCCAGTTGCAGTCGGCGCTTCGCTCGGTGTGCTCGGGAACGCCGCGGATCGCGACCCGCCCGTACTTCTGGCAGACGGTGCGCTCGCTCGCCGAGGGCATCGACTTAACCTCGACCGCGCACTGGATCCAGGCCGACTTCGATGTGCCGGCGAGAACGGTGGAAAACGACCTCGACGACCTGCGCCGCCTGCTCGAGCCACGCTATCTTGGCCACGGTCCGGCGTGGGTCGAGTTCGCCCGCGACCTGCTGATGGCGGCCCCGCAGCGGCGCCGAGCGCCCAGCGACACCGACATGGTGCGCTGCCTGCAGCGCCTGAGCGAGGTCGAACCTCTCCTGCAGGACGCGGAGATTCGCAAGGCGAGCTATCTCGACGAGGCCGCCCTGCGGGCGATCGATCGCGTGGTCCTGGCTGCGAACGGCGGCCGACCAGGACTGGGTCACGTGGGCGACTGGGTCCACACCGACCACCTGCTCGCCCGGCTGGCCGCTGTCGAGCCCGACGAGAACGCGCGCAAGGCGCTGCAGGTGGACTTCGTGCGCGGCGTGAGCAATATGTACGACACCTATATGGCGCAGACCTCACGGGTGTGAGATGGGCGAGGATGATCGCGGCCATCCCGCCCACGCTGATAGCCGATTCGAGCTCTGGATATCATGCTGGTCTATGCAACAACGCTCTCGGGCACTACGTCCAGGCATTGGATCAATATCAAAGGCGCTGCTCGCGTCGCCGGCGGTCGCGCTGCTTGGCCTTGGGGTTACCGCGTGCGGTGGCGCGAGCAAGGGCGCGGGCGCGGTCGCCCGGAATGCCTCGAACGCCGCCGCGGCGAGCCCCGCCCAGGAGACGATCCCCTTAGAAGCCCCGAACTCCGCGGAGGATAACGGCGACGACATGACCATCTTCACCTATGGCCACGCGGCGAGCGCGGCCGACAGGCGGGCGATCGCGGCCGTCGTAGGGCGTTACTACGCGGCCGTCGCCGCGGAGGATGGCGCGAGCGCGTGCTCGCTGATGCCCGCGCGCGTAGCCAGGGCGGTCCCGCAAGAATGGGGCCGCCCAGGACCGGGGCCGCCCTACATGAAGGGCAAGACCTGCGCCGGGATCATGTCGAAAATGTTCATTCACTTCCACAGCCAGCTGACCGATGTGCCCAGGGTGAGCGGTGTGCGTGTCAAGGGCGCCAGCGCACGCGCGCTGCTGCGCTCCAGCACCCTCCCCTTCATATACACGACCCTGCGGCGCGAAGGCGGCGCTTGGAGGATCGGCGACCTGCTCGGCGCCAGACTGCCTTAGGCGGGA
>DASUDH010000009.1:0-3290 GCA_036275675.1 Solirubrobacteraceae bacterium
GCCCCCAAAAGGAAGCCAAGCATAGGACTCCGCCGCGCCGTCGATAAACCGCTCTGGACGGAACTCGTGAGGCTGCGGGTAGAGATCGTCGCGCAGATGAACGACAGCAATCGCCGGGTAGACCCGGATACCGGCCGGGAGGTCCCATCCGCCGATCGTGCGGGGCTTGGTGAGCGTGCGAGCGTTGGCGTCGATCACCGGCCGCAGCCGCAGCGTCTCCGTCACGACGGCATCGAGATATGTGTCGTCCCCGGCGATCAGTTCTTCTCGCAAGCGGTGAAGCACGCGGGGATTGCGCAACAACAAGTCGAAGGCGAAAGCGAGGCCGGTAGCGGTCGTCTCGTGGCCGGCAAGCAGCATCGTCATCAGCTCGTCACGAAGCTCGACATCTGTCATCGGCAGGTCGTCCTCGTCGCGGGCGCGCAACAGCAACGAGAGAACATCGGTGCGGTCCTCGAGGTCCGACTCTGAGCGACGCAGGGCGATCTCCTCGTAGATCAGCGCGTCCGCTGCCTGCAAGCGACGTTGAAACTGACCCCACGGACTCCAGCGACCGAGATCGCGGCGCAGCATGTCCGGTAGAAAGAGAACGGCCTGCATATCGAGCACGGAGACCAGGGTGCTGCGTAGCCGCTTGATGCGGTCTGTGTCGGTAACTCCGAAGACAGCACGGGCGATCACCTCAAAGGTGAGTGCCCGCATCCGCTCGTGCATGACAAAACGCTCGCCCTCCCTCCATCTGCCGATGTCGGCTGAGGCGACATCGCGGATGACCGTGCGGAAGTTCTGGATAGCCGATCCTTGAAACGGCGGTAGCAACAGCTTTCGCTGGCGCAGGTGCTCACGTCCATCGAGGGTCAGGACCGAGCGGTCGCCGAGCACTGCTGACAGGGGCGCGTTCGCCTCGCCAGCGTGAAGATCGGACTGGTCGCCGGTCAGCATCTCGCGGATCGCGCTCGGATCGGAGACGTAGACGCCCACGCCAAAGACGAGGAGTGGCACGGTGAAAACGTCTCCGTAGCGCTCGCGCCAGCCGAGCAACGACTGCAACGGTCGCTGGACAAGGCGAGCGGTGTTGACGGCGGCGGGGGCGCGAGGACCCGGGGGCAGCGCCCCGTAGGCATGTCGGCTCATAGCCCGAGCATACACGACGAGAATGTAGTAGAGTCCGCTTATGGTAGGAAGGCCGAGCAATGCAAGCCGTGGGTTTGCTCCCCTTGAGTCCGAAATCATGGATGCGATCTGGAACGTGAGCCGGCCCGTGTCGGTTCGTGAGATCGTGGATGCGCTCAACGAGCGGCGGCCTGAGCCTTTGGCTTACACGACCGTAATGACGGTGATGAACCGGCTCGCCGCGAAGAACGTCCTGACGCGCCAGGGCGAGCGACGCAGTTACGTGTATGAGGCGACGGCCCCAGACGCCGCCGGGATCGCGGTACGCGACGTGATCCGTACCTATGGCGACGCGGCGGTCGCTCATTTCGTGGACGAGGCGCGCGCCGATCCTGGTGCTCTGCGCCGCCTGCGCAGTCTTCTCGAGGAGGACGCATGAGGCTGGACAGTGCCAACCGCAGCTTCCTGGCTCTGATGTCCCTCGCGCTGCTGCTGGGTATGTATGTGCTCTGTGGCGCCGTGGGGAGTGTGCTCGTGCCGCTTGTCCTGGCGCGGATTTCTCACGATGGGATTGCTGGGCTCTTGGACAGTGGCGGCTCGTTGCTGCCTGTTCTCCTTTTCATCATCCTGGTAGCGGCTGGTCTAGCGTTCGGAGCCCGGTCGATCGCCCGGCAGACCCTCGCCTCTCAAAGACTTGCCCGCCGCGTGCGTGACCTTGCGCTTGAGCTGTCCGACGAGCTGGCACTTACGGCATCAGAGATCGGGTTGGGTGGGCGCGTGGTTCTCCTTGATGCGCCCGAGCGGTTCTCCTTCGCCTACGGCGTCCTGACTCCCCGCGTCGCGGTCAGCCGCGGGCTCCTTGAGGGCGTCTCGGATGATGAGCTGCGGGCGGTACTCGAGCACGAGCGCTACCACGTATGCAACCTCGACCCGTTGAAGGTCGTATTGGTGCAGGCGCTCTCGGCCGCGTTCTTCTTCTTGCCCGCGCTGGATTCTCTACGCGCCCGTTATCTCGCGGGCCGGGAGCTGGCCGCCGACCGTCGGGCAGTAAGAGCGTGTGGGCGCCGGCCTCTCGTCGGCGCTCTACTGAAGGTCGTCCGCGGCCCCGACTGGAGCGAGCTGGAGGGGGTCGCGGCGATCGGTGGGCCTGAGCTGCTGGACGTGCGTGTCGCGCAACTAGAGACCGGCATTCAGCCAAAGCTCGCCACGCTCAGCATCACTCGTGCCACGGTCTCGCTCGTCGGGGCGGCACTGTTCGCTGCCATGTTCCTTGCATCGGTGTTCAGCTTCGGCGGCCCCGCGGCGGTGTACCGGGCAACCGGCACCGGCCTCAGCATCGTCGATTTGCTGAGCGGCTTGACCTGTGCCGCTCCATTTGCGGGCGCAGGGCTCGTGGCTTACTGGCTCATCGCTCGACGTGCGAGCCGGCCGCTGACCACAAAGCGGGAACGCTGATGTCGCTTCTGATGTTGCTGTGTCCGTTGGGGATGGCTGCTATGGGAGGCGTCGCCTGGGTGTTGACGAGACTGCCAGCGAAGCGCAGAGGCGGCCGTCGAAGGTGATTTCGATGAGCTACCGCAGCCGGCGAGCAGACCCGTCACCGCGCTTATCGTTGCGATCAGCGCCAAACGCCGGGACAGGTTCGTGCTCGTCACTTGCTAGTCCTCCAACGGGTCGGTTGCTTTCGCCCCTAGTGCAGCGCGGGGTCGTGCTGCTCGGGCATCTCTAGGTCAAGTAGCTCGCCGCCCTGGTGATCCACCTGGAGGGTCGTGTGCTCCAGCGCGAAGTCCTCGTGCAGCAGTCGCTCCAAGCCTCGCCGTGCGGCGTGGCAGTCGTTGTCACGACCGACGAGGACGTGCGCCGACAGCGCCGGGAAACTGGACGTGACCTCCCAAACGTGCAAGTCGTGAACCTCGACCACCCCTGGCACCTTGAGTAGAGCGCGGCCGATCCTCTCGGGATCAAGTCCCTCGGGCGCGGCCTCTAGGAAGACCCGCCCCGATGCCTTAACGAGCCCGTAGCCCGAGCGCACCATCAAAGCGGCGACGAGCAGCGAGACGAGCGGGTCCGCGCGCTGAAAGCCGGTGAGCAATATGACCCCGGCAGCAATGGCGGTCCCGATGAAGGCGTAGAGGTCGGTGAGGATGTGCTGGAAGGACCCCTCGACGTTCATGCTC
>DASUDH010000010.1:0-2077 GCA_036275675.1 Solirubrobacteraceae bacterium
CGAGTCCTCCACTGGTGGACCCAGAGATCGAGGACGTAGTGCGCGTAGACGTTCGCGAGCAGCGGAGAGATGACTGCTCCCACGCAAAAGGCAACTTGGGTCGTCGGGGCCTCCGTTCGGGGTGGGGATGGAGTGTCGGATGGTGACCTTGTCGTCGTCGCCGCCGATCAGGACTTCGCGGACGACGAGCCGCAGGACGCGCTGTTGTTCGTCGAGGCTCAGCTGGTCGAGGCCGTCGCTGAGCCGGGTGAGGAAGCTCTCCAGGGTGTCGGCGAGCTTGAGGTAGGTCTCGGCGTCGTGCAGCTCTGCGTCGAGTGCGTCGAGCTGGGCTTGGAGCGTGCTCTGGCGCTTGCGGAGGGTGGGCATCCGGGCGCGCAGCTCCTCCAGCGAGATCAGCTGTTCTTGGTATGCCTCGATCAGCCGTTCGATCGCGCCGGTGGCGCGGGTGAGGTCGCGCTCGAGCGCTTCGCGGCGGCGGGTAGCGGGGTGCTCGGTCCGCAGCGTCGTGAGGCGACGGTCGATCTCGGCATGGACAAGTGCGGGGTCTTCGAGCAGCCGGCGAACCTCGTCCCACACGAGCCCGTCGAGCTCATCGGCGCGGATCGGGCGGCTCTGGCAGACACGCCCGCCGACGTGGCGGTAGTTGTCCGAGCCGACGCACCGGTAGTAGTAGATCCGCTTGTTCGTCGTGCGGGTCGAGGAGCGGTAGCAGGCGTAGCCGCACTCGCGGCAGACGAGGATGCCTTGCAGCAGGGTCGGCGCCTTGGTGTTGCGCTTGGCGAAGTGCGCGTTGCGGCCGAGCCGCTCCTGCGCGAGCGCGAAGGTCTCCTCGGTGATGAGCGGCGCGACCGGGATGAACAGCCACTGATCGACGGGCTCATCCAGGCGCACTTGGCGGCGGCCGCGGCGCTCGCCGCGAGCGCGGGTGGTGCGCGTCGGCTTGCCGTGACGGTCGGCGACCTTCGTCTTGCCGTAGGCGGCCTGGCCACGGTAGGCCGGGTTGCGGAGCATCCCCCACACCGTCGAGCGATCCCACACTGCCTTGCCGGTGCGCGTCGGGATCCCCTGCTCGGACAGCCAGCGGGCGAGCGCGCCGATCGAGCAGTCATCCTCGGTGTAGCGGCGGAAGATCTCGCGCACGACCTCGGCCTCGGACTCGTTGATTTCCCAGTAGCCATCGGCGATGTCGGTCTTCTTGACGAACCGGTAACCGTAGGGGGCGCCGGCCATCACCGCCTGGTGGCCGGTGCGGGCGCGGTGCAGCTTCCCGCGGCGGGTGCGCTCGCGGATCTGCGCCCGCTCGTACTCGGCGATCATCCCTTGGAACTGCCTGAGCAGCTCGTCCTCCGGCGAGCCGGACCGCTCGCCGCCGCGTGCGAAGATGACCTCCACGCCGACACGCGCGAGCTCTTCGAGCAGCAGCACCTGGTAGGCGTAGCGGCGCGCGAGCCGGTCCGGCGCGTGGCAGAGCAGCACTTCGAACGCTCCCTCCGCCGCCCGGTCGCGCAGCCGCTCCAGCGCCGGGCGTGTGAGCGTCGCGCCGGAAAACCCCTCGTCCTCGAACACGAGATCGTCCGAGACGAGCAGCCCGCGCTCAGCGGCGAGCTCACGCAGCCCGACGGTCTGACTGTGGATCGTCTCGTCCTGGCGCTGACGCTCGGAGGACACCCGCGCGTAGATCGCCGCCACCCTGCCCGTCCGCGAGGTCACGTCGCTCGTCATCATCGCTCCGTTCGTTGCTTGTCACTCGGCGCAGCTCGGGCACCACGAACCCATACGCCTGCGCCAGCCGAGCGCTGGCGAGCCGATCACCAACGAACTCGATCTCAATGCGCGGTGCCACCGTGTCGCTCGTGAACGTGATCGAGATACAGCCTCACGGCCTCCGCAACGACCGCGCTGAGCGTCAGTCCTCGCGACCGCGCATGTCGACGCAACCCCGCGATCAGCGATGGCGCGAGCCGGACGGTGAACACCGTCGTGCGCTCGGGCACCACGACGCCCTCCGGCCGCTCGATCGCCGCGCTCACGTACCGGCGCGCCTGACGCTCCGACAACCGATGTTCGGCCTGCAGCA
>DASUDH010000011.1:0-21335 GCA_036275675.1 Solirubrobacteraceae bacterium
TGCCTCCTCGGCGCTCTCGCCCGCCATGAGGGGCTGCACGACCTCCGGTTGCATGAAGCTCGCAGGCAGCCCCCCGGCTGTCTGGGCGTCGGGGTCAAAGCGGCTGTGCAGCAGGTCGAGGACTTCAGGGCCAGAGACCGACCGTGCTGAGAGTCCCATCGCATCGAGGTCAGCGCGCACCCCTTCGCAGTGGCGCAGCGAGTCACGGATCGCCCGCCGATGCACCGCGTCCTTCACGCGCAGCGCCCCACGCCTCCCGGCTCGCCCAAAGACAGGTCGCCCTGCTGGTCGCCAGGGGCAGATCACCAGATAGCGCAACCGCAACGGCCTGACAGTCCGTGCGGTCCTTCGGATCGACTGCTCCTGGGCGATCCCCAACCGCCGGATCGCCTTCGCACGATCATGCTCGCCAGCGTCCTCAGCAGCGCCCGCCGCACGCTCGCAGCGGTAGGTCTCCTCGGAGAGCAGCGCCTCCAGATCAAGCGGCGTGCCCTGCACATACAGCTGCAGGGACTGACGATCGGGCAGCCGCGCCGCGACCTGCGCGAACGCAGCGGAGATGCGCTCGCCCTCCGCCTGGTCAACCGCAAGCGGGTTGACCGTCCCGACCTCCAGATAGCGGACGTAGGTGCTGTCCTCTGCGATCAGCAGTCCGTCGGGCTCGATCGCGGCGACACCAAGCAGGTCTGAGGCATGGCGCTTGCGGCCCATCAACCCCAGCGCTCCCACAGAGCAGCGTCCTCATCATCCAGCGACGACTCTTCGCCTGGGTGATCCTCGAGAAGCTTCGTGTCTTCTCCGAAGATCAGGAGTCCTTGCGCGCGGCTCTCGCCCGGCTCGGCTGAGAGGGTGTGTGTGCTCCAACGCCAGCGCCACATTGAGCGCAACAGCACGCTGAGCTGCAGACCACCGTTCTCTGACACATAGGTCAGAGCGGCGGGCAAGCCGATCAGAAAGACGCAGAGCGAGATCGCGGGCCTCGCCGGCACATGCGCGAGGTAGATCACGCCCAGAACAGCACCCGTGCCGAGGATCAGCGAGGCCCACTGCTTGACGGTGAACCCGACGAGCCTCGGCGCGTCATCCAAGGATCTGAAAGTGCGGTGAATCACGGCCCGCTCCGTGAACGCGGCCTACGCTTTGACGCTTCCGGCGCCGGTCCCTTCGGCGTGCGTGCGGGCGGTGTCGCACCTGTAGGCTTGCCCTGCTGAGCACCACCTCCAGAAGGCTTGCCAGCAGCGGGCTTCGGCCCGCCTGCTGCGGCTTCGCGACGCGCGCTGGCTGTCACCTTCTGCGCCGGATGAGCCGTGCCCCCACTCGTGGCGGGTGCCGCTCCAGCAGCGGGGGCCTGGGCACCCGCAGTCGCGCCAGCGCGCGGCTTGACGGGTGCTCGTGGGGTAGGCCCTGGCGAGGGACCACGCGAGGACCGCGGGCCAGCAGGCGTGCCTGTCCCAGCACGGCCCTGAGCCTGAGCGCCACCAGCGGGTGCTTGCGTGCGCCCGGCCGCTTTGCTCGGGCCGCGCCCTTTTGAGCTGTTGGCGACGGCTTCGGCTGCTGCCGTGACTGGGGATGCCCGGCCCGCTTTGGCGGCACCCTGGAGCATCGCCACTCGCGCTTCGCGCGGTGCGGCAGCGAGAACCGACCCCGCACGCGAAAGCCGTCCCCGTACACCACCAGGCCCACGCCCCGAAGCTCCACGGCCAGCGGCTGCCGCTCCCGCCCCAGCCGCTGCAACACCAGGCAGGATGCCGGTGCGTCGCGCAGCGCCAGCCAAACCCCGACGAGCTGCCCCAACCGGGCCACCAGCGGGAGCACCCAGCGCACCCGCAGCGCGCCCCGCGCTGCGACCAAGTGAAGGAACCCCCTGAGTAGCAGCAGTCACCAGCCTGGCCTGCGCCGTCCGCATCCGTTCGACGCCCGGAATGCTCGACTGGCCCTGCCCGCCACCGCCACGCAAAGCCGCGCCGCCAAGGATGTGACGCAGCTCGCCGAGCAGCATCAACGGCAACTTCACCGCGATCACAAACGTGATCAGCCCAGCGAACGCCGCCTCGACATGCCCAGGCAGCCCGCCGCTCGCGCCACCGGAGACACTAGTCGCATCCAACGTCAACGCGCCCGCGACCGCGAACAGCAGCGTCCACCCGATCGGGACGAGCACGACCGTCATCAGCGCATGCCCCCAAACCCTCGCCAGATGCGAGAGCTCAGGGATCGGCCAGAGCGC
This sequence comes from Solirubrobacteraceae bacterium, assembly GCA_036275675.1. Taxonomy (GTDB): domain Bacteria; phylum Actinomycetota; class Thermoleophilia; order Solirubrobacterales; family Solirubrobacteraceae; genus Palsa-744. The sequence continues at coordinate 2,228 of DASUDH010000011.1, forward strand.
GATAAACGGCGGCCCCGCACAGTAAGCCAGCGCCAACACGTCCGTCAGTGCCACCTTCGACGCGAACAAACTCGCACCGAACACGACCCCCAAGATCACCAGTGCCGCACCGAACACCCCGCCCGCGCCGAGCAAAAGCGCACCACCGAATAGGACCGTGATGATGCTCGCCAGCCCATCCGCGACCACCGGGAACCCAAGGATCGCGTGCGTCAACGTGTTCGTCATCGCGACCGTCTGCTCCACCATCCAGCGGTAGATGACGAGCATCCCCGTCGCCCAGACACAGCGCCCCAGCGCGGTAGCGGGATGCGCCGCTCCGGTGAGACCCAGCATCCAGTAGCGCAGCGTGCAGACCGTCAAAGTGACCGGCATCAGCGACATCCCCAGAAAGGTCATGTCGCCCTCCAGTTCGCTGACATGACCCCAACGAGCAGGGTCCGGCAGCGCCACGAGATGCTGGATCGTCGCGACCGTCCCGTGCTTGAGAAATCCTGGGACCAAGGCGCCCGCCAAAGCGGAGAAGAACCCTTTGGCGATCGCTTCGATGATGCTGTGAAGCGAAGGCAGCCCAAGGAACCCAAGCGGCACGGGCGCGCTCCCCGTAGCCGCCGATGCTGCCGGTGCCAACACCAGGCAGCCAACGAGCGCGCTCGTCGCCAGGGCCGGCAGCATCCATGCGCGAGGAAGACGCATCGCCCCAGGGCCTACGCCACGATCCCGCTGATCGACGCGAGGATCGCAAGGCCCGCGATCGTGCGGATCGCAATGTCGTGAGCCCTCGAATGCCCGGCCATGAACATGATGCCGACGACCGCGATCACCAAGCCCATCGCGGTGCCTCCCAGCCAGACGAGGTTGCCCTTCAGCTTGTCGACGAAGTTCGCGACACCGCCGATCGCTTCACCTTTGAATGCACCGGCCGCGTTCAACGCATCCAAGTGCCCATCAGGGCAGGCCCCGAGCAACATTGCTCCACAAAGCAGCACGATCAACGCGCAGGCCAACATCAGGATCTGTGCGGTGCTCTCCAATTGACGGACGTGAGCCCGTCCCAGCGTGAGCGCCATCACTGGCCTCACCTCCTTTGGTGTTGATTGCCAAGAGCTCACGGCGAGAACAGGCCCCCCTGGGACTGCTCCCGCACAGGTGCAGGCGTGGGAGGCGCCGGTGCGCTCACGGCAGGCGCCTCAACAGCCCGCGGTGCGATCACCGTCCGCGGGCGAACCCGCTCAGCCCGCACGAAGACGCGTCGCGCCCGCGCTGGCTGCCGGTCGTGCGCGAGCAGCACAGCGTGCCGGTGGACGTGGCGCGCTCGCCCGCGAGCTGGCGTGCGAGGAGCAGGGACGCTCGCCTGCTGTATTGGGTGCTGGCGTTCGAGCCCAGCAACGGCGCTCGCATGGTGCGTGCTCCCTGTGGAGCCCGCGAGCATCGAGGTGAGCGCCACCACGGCCCACACCGCAACCAGCACCCCCGCCGCCTTGACAACAAATGGACGCCCGGCGAACCATGAGCGCCATGCGCCCAAGCGCCGGGTCCTCAATGGGCTGCGGGGGTAGACCCGCCGCCAGGCAGGCTCGGTGCGCCCGGCGAACACGTCATCCGCATGCACCACGAACTCCTCGCCGCCGGCCTCCTGGGGCGAGCCTTCGTGGAGCGCCTGGCCGCTGCGCGGCACAGGCAGCTCGAAATCAGCGCTCAGGCCATCCTCCGGTGCGCGCGCGAGCAGCTCCTGCTCCCACGCCCCACCGTGGATCTCTGATCCCGGCGGGGAGGGCGCCGGAGGCGTCCCAACGCTGACAGGAGCACTCCCGGCGTGCCCCGGCTTGCGCCGACGGCGCACTCTCGGCTGCTCCGGTGACTCCTGGACCTCGCCGAGCACCGCCTCAACCGGCTCGCTCGGAGCGTCGTGGGGCTGATCGAGCTCCGCCGCCGCCGGCGCGTCAAGCGCCTCCTGGTCGGGGTCTGCTCCTGGTGCCGCCACGTAGAGCGTGACCAGACCGTTGCGTGCCAGTTCGCTGCCAGAGGCAGGCTCCTGGGCGATCACCAGCCCGACGAGCTCCGGGTCGCAGCCAAAGGAGCGATTCATCCCCGGCCGCAGACCCGCACGGCGTACCGCCTGCGCGGCCTGCGCCGCACGCTGCCCCACATACTCGCCCACGGTCAGTCGCCCCGATGGGGCTCCCCGCTGGGCGCGCTGGGAACTACGAGCCGGTGCCGCTGTCGTGTTGCTCACACAGTTAATGACCGTGAGCCGCCCAGAACGGCCAACAGATTTCACAGCGACCCCACACACGCCCACCCGCGAGGAGAGAAATCGGTTGCCCGCCGGGCCAGATCACGGGGCATCCCAGGCAGGAGGTGAACCCGACCCAGGACTCACTCGCGTGCTCGCTACTGTTGCCCGATGGCGAGCTTCGCTGAGCTACTCCCGCACGTAGAACGTGCCCATCACGCTGTCCGGCAGGTGATTCCCTGCACCGGCTGTGAACTTGCCGCTGCACTGCTGACACTGGAGCTCCGTGGGCTCGGCGAGCCCGCCGAGTTCGTGCGCGGCCACTATCGAAGGCCCGAAGAACCCGAGGACAAGCACAACCTCCACGCCTGGGTCGAGGTCGCCGACGTCCTGCTCGATCCCACGCGCGACCAATTCGGAGAGGACCCCTTCAGCGAAGCTCACCAGCGGCCCTACCTCAACGACACAGGCCCACCACCAAAGGACCTGGAGGCCCACGCATACATGCTGCTCGAGATGCAATGGTCCTTCAAGGAGGCAGCCATCCGCGACCTGGTCGAGCAGTACGGACTCGACATCACCCGGCTAGAAGACTGAGCGCATCCCACGCCGCGCTACGTGAGCGCTGGGGAGATCGGGGCGAGCTCGTCAAACGCGGAGAGCCTCCCCTTGAGCGACCCCTTTGTGCTGCCGTCTGAATGTTCGTTGATCCGGGTCACACCGTCCCGGCCGACCTCGATCACCACATCAATCCAGGGGCCGCCGTCGTCCAGATCATCGCTGAACAGCTTCACTCTGAGAGCCCAGCTGCCGTGTCGAAGAAGCCGCACATAGCGGAGGACTGAGACCCCGACCGGCACGTTCACAGTCCGCACCAGGTAGTCGAATGTGCGTGGAGGGCCATCGACGCCTGGCCACCGCTCGATGGTTTCGTCGCTGCGCATCCCTGCCGCGGTACTTGCCCATCGGTCGGTGAGCTCCGGTGCTGACCCTGGATCAAGCAGAACCGTGAGAATCGCGTTGCCGAGCTCACGATCGCCGGTGTTCGTGAAGCCAATCCGAAACGTTCCGGCAGGTGCCTCCTCGCCAGCACGCGGATGTATCTGCGTAACCATGATGTTCTCCACCATCGGGCGGCGCGCGCGGTCGGCTTCGATGCGCTCATGCGCCAAGCGCGCGAGCTCCAATTGCCCGGTCGCAGCCTCGAGCGTCGCGCCACTCGCCTCGGCGATCTGCGACGCGGCATCCCGCGTAGCCTCGGCTGACTCGGCACTGCGAGCGGCACCCTTCGCGCTGTAGATCGCGATGATTAGCGCCACAACGGCGACGAGGACCCCCACGATCGCGCCCCATGCCGCGACGTAGTCCGTCCAGAGCGGATGAGCCGCCGCAGTCACGCCACGAGAGTACCCTGCTGGTCATGGCAGATGAGAGTCTCTTTCAAGGCGGGACGCTCCGCGATCGGTTCGTTGCCGCCGTAAGCCGCGATGACGAGACCATCGCCCAGCGCCTTGATCCGCTTCTTCCCGGGCCAACCGATCTGCACGCTCAGCGTGATGAAGCGTGGCGGCTGCTCAGCGCAGGAGGGGTTTGGGCCGCACGCGCACTGTCCTCAGTCGGCATCGACGGAACCGACGAACGACCGATCGGTGACTCAGATGCAGCATTCGAGCGTGCTCAGCACCTCGACCGTCAACTATGGAAGCTCAGTCAGCAGACCGGCTTCAATGACGCCGTTGCCCTCCTGGTCGAGTCGGTCAAGCAGGCTTGCTACCACGCGGCCGACCTCGGCCCGCAGATCGGTGGTCTCATCAGCACAGCGCGCGCCCCCGGCGCCCCGGTGCCCGTTACCCGAGAGCGAGAGCCCGACCCGACGGACCTGCAGGCACTCGGGGGCAACCTCGGAACCGCCCTGCGCAGGCTCAGCGAGCAGGATCTAGCCGACGCAGTGCGGGAAGCAAACGCCTTCTTGTCACAGACGACGGCCTAGTCCAAGCAAAAGCTAGGCGCCTGCGGCGACCCGCGCCCGGCGGGTCGCGTGCGCTTTCAGCACGCGCGCGTAGCGCTCGAAGCGCGGGTCCTCAAACCACCTCGGCGAGCTGACGATCGCGGGTGGAAGGTCCCGGTAGAGCAGAAACGCCTGTCCTCGCTCGATCTGGCGAAGCCAAGGCGGCGGGCCGGCCTTCTGGTGGGCGATGCTCAAGCTCTGTCGTGAGAGGCCCGAGGAGCTCGAGGCGTTCGCTACCGGCTCCTCGCCGAGCATCTCGGTGAGATAGCCGACGGTCGTGGGGTCAGCCAGCGGTGGCAGGAACACCTGGGCGGTCGACGCGGCACAGATCGCGTCGCGAGCCGGGCGACCGTAGCGGTGGTCGATCTGGGCGATCGACTGCCACAGCGTCGCGATCACGATGCCGTGGTCTCCACACTGCGAGAGCCACGACGGGAGATGGCGCAGCGGCGCGATGTTCGCGATCTCATCGCACAGGATGAACAGCCGCGGGTCAAGCTGTCCGTACTTGCGGGCCTTGACGATCGCCGCCTGGTAGATCGCGGAGATCAGCGCCAGGATCACGGGCCGCAGAACCTCCTGGTCATGCTCTGCGGCGACCACGTAGATCGTGTTCGCCTTCCCGTCGAGGAACCGCTCTGGAGTGAGGTCATCCCTCGCGCACGCCGCGACCTGCGGGTAGCGGTAGGCGCGCAGCAGGTTCAGGGCCGACATCACCGTCGTCTCCCGGTTGCGCTCATCGCGGCGGCCGACACCCTCCAGCTGGTCCGCGGCGGCGCTCGCGCCCGCGCGCTTGAGCACGCTGACGGCGTGCTTCAAGTCGCGGGAGTCAAGCCAGCGCACCACCTCACCCATGCCCACGTCTGCGAGAGCCGCCGCATGCAGCAACGGAGCCAACATGCTCGCGGCCTCCTTGTCCCAGAACTCGTTGGCGGCATTCGCCTGGTCAGGGTGGGCCGCTGAGGCAAGCGCCTCACCGGCACGCAGCGCACCCGACCAAGTTCGCGCCGGCACCAGCGGACTGAACCCGGCGCTCGGCGCGTCACCGAACGGGTCATACACCCACACGCGCCCGAGGCTCCGCCGGTACGGGGCGGTGGCGTTGTAGGTGTCGAGCTTGGTGGAGAGCGCGAGCGCGGGCCCGTCGTGATCCAAAAGCCACGGGATCACATACCCGCTTGACTTGCCCACGCGGGGAGGGGAGACCACCATCGGCTGGACCTCCGGCTCGGCCGCGAGCGTGCGCGGCGGCATCCTGCCGATCACCCCGAGATAGGGGCGACCCGACGCGGGGTCTCCCACCCACAGGCGCCGCATATCCGCAGGCAGCGCCCACGTTCGCGGGCGCACCCAGCCACGCTCCACCGCCCTACGGGCGAGTGTTCGCTGGCGCTTGCCAAGCGGCGAGCCCCCGCGCCAGGAACGGACCCGCCGGTATCCCGACAGGCCGCCGCGAGCCACGAGCCCCACAAGCGCGGTGGCGCTCAGCGCATACGCCCACGCGCCTGGTGCGCTCGCGCGCTCAGAGCGCTTCGGGAACGCACCAGCCGGGTGAACCCAGCCACCGCGGAGGAGCAGATGCCACAGCGCGCGCGCAGCATCACCCGCCGGTAGCCGCATCGGGCCATGCAGCTCGAGCACGCGGGCTGTCTGGGTCCAGCACCACTCAGGGGCGCCGCTGAGCATCCCGGCGAGAACCGCGACCCCGGCGGTGCAGATGAAAAGGCGCAGCGCCGGACGCCGCCCCACGGCATGAACCCTCACAGGGCATCTCCCGAGATCAGCGGGGAGAAACCCAGGCCGGGCTGGGAGGGGGTCGGGAGTGCGGTGGGGCTCACTGCACTTAATGACCGTGGGAGCCCCGAAACGGCCAACGACTTTCAAGTAGTGGTGGGCAGCACGAACCTCAAAAAGGCAGGTCGATCCCTGGTGTGCGGTCCCTCGGCGTCGGTGGCTGAACTGGCCTCTCGGTGGAATTCGTTGGCCGTTTCGGTCGAGTTGCGGTCATTAACCGAAAGGGCGCGGGAGCTCGCCCACAACCACACCAACAACAGACGATGCCCCACACACAACGATCACGGACGGGTGAAAGTCAAACCCGAGCAGGCATACCTGGTGGTATTCAGGCAGGCCCTCCTGGGTTGGTGGCACGTCGTTACTTGCCCCATTTTCGACACCGCCGTCTAGCGCTTCAACCCCCCGGAGGGGGGTTCCCCTGCGCCCTGACGGGCTCCGGTTCCGCGCGCCGGTTGGCGTCGTTTTTGGGCTACGTCAACTAGCACCACAACCACAACAGGAGGAACAGCAAATGAGCACCGTAAACATCAACCGCGTCGTGATGACCGGCAACCTGACCGCAGACCCCGAGCTGCGCGAGACACCAGGCGGAACGTCGGTGTGCAGCATGAGGATCGCGTGCAACACGCGCCGCAAGGACTCCAGCACCGGAGAGTGGGTCGACAAGCCCAACTTCTTCAACGTCACCGTCTGGGGAGGCCAGGGCGAGAACGCCGCCCGCTACCTCGCAAAGGGCCGCCCGGTCGCGATCGACGGGCGCCTTGAGTGGCGCGAGTGGGAGGCCCAGGACGGAAGCAAGCGCCAGGCGGTCGACATCATCGCCGACTCCGTGCAGTTCCTCGGCGACAGCAGCAACGGCAACGGCGCCAACGGCGAGGGCGAGTCGGCAAACCACGAGGAGCTGGAGCCCGTAGCGGCCTAGCGGCGGGCGGGTCCGCGCCCAGCAGGGCGCGGACCAGTAGCCCGTCAAGGAGCGTGACCCATGCCAGAGAGACTCTTCATCGAGCAGGCCCTCCAGGGGCTGCGCGAGCGTGACGCGCGACTGCGCGCACTGTGGGAGATGACACCCCCACAGCGTGTAGCGGCGATGCGCCGTGGTGAGCTGACCCTGGAGCAGTGCGCGGCGTGGGCCGCGCGTCACCCAGACCAGGTACCGATACTCAATGGCGAGTTCGAGTTCCTCGCCGCGCACACCCCGGAGGTGTGTGAGTGAAAACCGAAGGCCAGACGCTCGGCGCGGATCTGCGCCTCTACCTCGAATTGCTCGCGGGGCAACCACGCGCAGGCCAGTTCTTCAACCTGCGCTGGCTGATCCCGCCGGGCGTCATGGGCCAGCAGTTCATCTCCGCGCGACGCATCGACAGCGCCCGGCGACGAGTCACGACGCTGGCCAAGAGCACCGACGTGTTCCTCGGCGTGGCCTTGCGCGACCGGCGCGCGGGCGGAAAGGCGGCCATCAGCGGCTCGCACCTGCTCTACATCGAGTGCGACCAGCAGCCCGCCGGCGGCGAGCTCGCAGCGTTCGCGTTCCCGCCGACGATGGAGATCGCATCCGGCACCCCCGAGCACCGCCACCTCTACTGGCAGCTCGACCGGCGCGCTGCGAACCTCCAGGTCGAGAGCGCCAACCGCCGCCTCGCACAGCGGCTCGGCGGCGAGCTCGCCTGCGTCGACATCGCGCGTCTGCTGCGCCCGCCCGAAACCTTCAACTACAAGGACCAGCAGGCTCACGCGGTGCGCCTGCTGGCCTACCGGCCGCACGCGCATTACACGCTCCCCGAGTTGCTCGCGGGCCTGCCCGACGATCCGCGCCCGACAGCACAGGTCAGTCACAGTCGGCGGCAACGCAAGTCACGCACCGAGCTTGAGCAGCGGCTGCTCGCGGTCCCCGCCGCGGAATATGTGCGGGTCCTGACGGGACGTGAACCCAACCGGGCGAGCAAGGTGCTCTGCCCCTTCCATGAGGAGCGCGACCCGAGCCTTCACCTCTACCCCGACGGCACGTTCTACTGCTACGGGCGCCACAGCGAGCACCGCCCGTGCGCCAAGGGCGGGACGATCTTCGACTTCGCCGCCGCGCTGTGGAACCTGGGCACCCGCGAGCGAGACTTCCTGGAGCTAAGCAGACGACTCGCCGAGCACTTCGGACTGCAGGAAGCAGCATGATTTTGCTGATCGCATGGAAGGCCCGCCGGCTAGTAATCCGAGCACTGCTGATCGCCGGTGCCCTTGCAGCGGTCGGCCACTACCGAGAGGCCACCATCGGCAAGGTGAGCGGCGCCTCGCTCAGCGTGGGCTGCCACGAGCACCACGGGCTCCCCGACCCGCGGTGCACACCAGGCGCCATCCGCGTCGGCGTCTCCCTGACCAGGATCTGTGCCTATGACTACAGCCGCTCGGTGCGTCCGCCCGAGGGCTATACCGAGCCGCTGAAGCTCCGTCAGATGCGCGCCTACGGGCTGCCGGGAAGCCCGCGCGAGTACGAGGAGGACCACCTCATCCCGCTTTCGATCGGTGGGGCGCCGCGCGATCCCGCGAACCTCTGGCCGGAGCCACGCAGCGGCTCCAACAACGCTGAGCAGAAGGACCAGCTGGAGACGTGGCTCGCACGCATGGCATGCGCCCGTCGTATTCCGCTCGCTCGCCTCCAACAGGAGACGGCGCGCGACTGGATCGCGCTCTACCGTGCCGCGGGCGGCGAGCCGGTCCTGCGCCACTATCCGCCCGGTGGCTAGAGCGCATCCAGACTGGACGCTACGGTGATGAGCCGTGAGCGCCCCCCGCAACATCAAACTCAGCGTCAAGCTCGACGGCCGCCAAGTCAGCAGCGAGACGACCTGCAAGTGGGCAGGACCCTACGTGCTGGTGATCGCCACCACGCTCCCCGATAAAGACCTCGCGATCGAGCTGCACTCCGCGTTCGTGGGGCACAAGGGCGTGCCGACCATCGCGACGCACCTGAATCTCGGGCCGGTCGGGCACGTACCATTCGCCAGCACCGCCGAGCACGAGCACGCCAACCTCGACCCCATGCTCAAGGCGCGGGAGTGCGTCTACGAGCACACGGGTGTCCTTGTGGAGACTCTCAAGGGACTCGGCTACGAGGTCGGGATCGACGTGCCCGATGACGCCTTCGAGGAGCTCGATCGCATCGAGGGCTAAAGTCCTCCTATCAACACAGCGTCTGCTCTGAGTACGGCGCCCACGGTGCTCGCTGACGTGCGCAAGCCAAAACGCAGCCTCCCAAAGACGAGCGAGGGGTACACCGCGAGCGCCGACCGCCAGTGATCGCACCCCGCGGCACGTAAGGCTGCCGCGACTGAAGTCCCCGCGCCGCGCCCTGGCTCCCCCGGATGGTGGCACGCCCCGACGGGCGTGCGCGGGGGAGTCGCAAAGGGCCCGCCGACGGGGCGGGGCCACACTCCAAATGGAGGTGTTGACCATGAGTGCCTCACCAGCACCCGAGGAGATCCGCGCGCGGATCTCCCAAGCTCTCGAAGACGCCGAGTGGCCGAGCATCGCCGAGAATGTCCGCGATGGCGTCGATCTGAATACTGTGATCCAGCGCGTCAAGCACTCGATGGACCCCGAGGAAGCCAGCCGTCCGATCGCGATCATCGAGCAGTTGCAGGCCACGCTCGAGCATTCCGATACCGCAGGCACACCTCGCGCCAATCCCGCGGCTGGCTGCACGATCGCACCATTCGGAGGGCCACAGGTCGTGGTGCATTACATCGCCGGGTGTGACCAGTGGGAGGTCGCGGTCAACACGCAGGAGATAGACGCAGGCTCCGGTGAGACCCGGCCCGCCCTCAAGGTCACGCTCAACGCGACCACCCTCTTTGACCGCGAGCGTGGGCAAGCCGAGAGCGGGGGTCAGTAGGCATGGCTTCACATGATGCGATCCCACACGAGACGATCCAACCCGGCACGACGCTCTATCGCTGCGACGCCCAGCCGGGGGAGGTAGTGGTCATCCACGCAACTGGCCGCTTTCGTGCCGCGCGAGTCACGAGCGTTGGACCCAACCACGCCTGTCTCATTCACCCCGCAGCAAACCCCGAGCATCTCCCGCACCAGCCCACGCGACCCAAGACCGAGCTCTACGCTCTGGTTGGTACCGAAATCGTTGGAGTGGTGAAAGCCGGGAGCAACTCACGCGACGGTCACTCGCTGACCTTCACCGCCGACGTGCAGGCAGCCTCAGTGACGGGAGGTGATGTGTCGTGAGCGCGCCGTTGACACGCATCCGCAGTGGTCGCTACCGGCACGAGCACCTGGGCGTCGAGATCGAGAAGACCCAGATGGCCGACTTCCCGTGGGAGCTCTCCGGGTCCGACCGCGATGGCAGCGGCGTTGTGCTCGCACGCACTCTCGGGGACGCCCGCGCATTCCTGGGAGAAATCGAGGCGGGCATCGAGCCCGAGAAGACACTCTCGGCGGCCAGCAAGGCGCGACACTTGCTGTCGCTTGGCCAGGCAGTTCGGCATGAGCGCGAGCAGCACGGCTTCAGTAGTGAGGCCCTAGCTGCCGCGAGTAGCGTCGAGCAGAGTCACATCGAGGCGCTGGAGGCGGGTCTCCTTGATGCGAGCCTCGATCAGTTGATCGCGCTCGCCGAGGCCCTCGACGTTTCGGTCTCCGCGTTCGTGCTTGGGGCTGAAGCAGCAGAGAAAGGCCAGGTCTACGGTGAGGCCGAGCGCGATCTGCTGTCCATTCACCGTTACCTGTTCCCCGAGCGCTACGAGGACGTGCCGACGTATGAATGGCACGCCGGCACCATCGAGGATGTCGCGGCGATGCTCGAGCGCTCACTTGTGAACGATCCCCGCGCAGAGCTATCACCGAAATGAACGCAAACAGCATCACCGCTTCGGCAGGGCAGCGGATCGTGCTGGCGCCTGGTGGCGGCGCCCTGGACTCCCCGATTGTGGCACGCCTTACGGGCGTGCCCGGGGGTCGCACAGGGCTCGCCACCCGGCGAGCCTCCAACGTCAAATGGAGGGCGAAATGCCGACCAAGACCAAGGCCATGACGGCTGATCAGGCCGAGCCGCAGGGCACGCAGCACGCCTACACATTGTGTGACATTCCCGTGAGTCACATCGCGATCTCGCAGAACAATCCGCGCAAGCACTTTGACGAGCAGGAGCTCGAACGCCTCGCGCACGCAATGTCCACACGCGGGTTCAACCACCCGATCCTCGTCAAGCCCACCGACCAGGAGGGCTACTACGAGATCATCGACGGCGAGCGGCGCTGGCGTGCCGCCCAGCAGGCCAAGGTCGAGCTAATTCCGGCACTGGTCAAGGTGCGTCCGAGCATTCCTGGCGCAGACCTCATCGACGCGATGCTCGCCAACGGCCTGGGTATCTCCCTGGACGTGGTCGAGGAGGCCCTCGGCTATGAGGCACTGATCGGGGAGTCCGGCTACACCCGCAAGAGCATCGCCGACGCGATGCAGATACCGCTCGCGCGTGTTCGCGAACGGCTGTTGATCCTCGACCTCCCCGAGAAGCTGCGCCAGCAGATCGCCGCTGGCATCGTGCCGCTGATGGCCGTCAAGACGCTGAGCTCTCTCGCGAAGATTCACCCCGGCCTCCCCGAGATCGCCGTCAAGCGGGTGCTCGACGGGCCCGTCCAGCAGTGGGATGAGCCGACGACCTGGGATGACCTTGTGGCGAACCCGATCTCGGTGCTGATCGGCGGCTACGAGGAGCAGCTCGCAGACCTCCCCAAGGATGTCTTCGTTGCGGGTTTCAGCTACCCGATCTCACGGTTTGAGCTCGACGAGGCCGCCGCCGAAAACCTGCTCTTGCTCTGCGACTTCCTGCAGATGGAGCCCGCGGAGTTCGGGGTGTGCTTCGACCGGGAGCTGTTGGATCAGGCGCTCGCGCTGAAAGCCGCCTACCTGTCCGCCAACAAGACAGAGGCGATCATCGTGGGTGGTGACGTCGCGCAGCAGCTCGCCGGTGACTGCATCGACAAGAGCCTGAAAATCCAGGTCGAGCACGCGCAGGACGAACGCGAGAACGCCGAGCGGTTGAGCGCATCGCGCCCGAGGAGCAGGCACGCGGCGTCCAGTCAAGCCGAGGCAATCGAGCCGCCCTCGGAGGAGCAGATCGAGGCGGGCCGCAAGCGCGCACTCGAAGAAGACCGTCGTCTCTGCGACGAGACGATCGCTCGCAACCAGCGCCTCGGTGTGCTGCTCATCAAGCACCTCTACAAGGTCAGGGTCGACGATCGCGTCCTGAAGATCCTCACCGCCTCTCCACTGGCGGGCGATCTCGGCAGGATCGCCTCGCGCGGCGCCCGGCTCTCATTCCCGGGTTGGGCGGAGCTCTCTACCCGCAAGAACGGCTCCACCAAGGCCGAGTACCTCAGCTACAACGAGGTGGAAGGCAAGGCCCGAGAGTTCCTGGAAGGCGCGAGCACCGCGGCCGAGATCGCGGGGCGCACGCTTGCGCTGCTCGCCGCAGCCCGCTGGGCCAAGGAGAAGCATGCGGTCGCCGATTCCAAGGCGAGCAACTACACGCTGAAACTCACCAGCATCCTCGGGGACCGCGGGATACCGTGGCGCGAGGAAGCCGAGGAGTTGCTCGATGACATCCTGATCGAGAAGCTGCCGCCCGAGGCCGCCGACCCGATCCGTGAGGCCAAGGAACGCCGCGATGCCCAGCGCGCCGAAGAGGAGCGCCGTGACCGCGAGCGCGACAGTGTCGTCGCGGAGTTCCTGGAGAAAGCGCCGAGCCTGAGCCGCGACGATCGCCACGCGGAGATCGCACGGCTGCGCAGCGAGTACGGGTTCAGCGCGCTCACCCGCGAGCAGGGCCGCAAGCTCATGGAGTTCCCCGAGCCCGACACCGCACCACAGGCAGAGGAGCAGCCCGCCCCCGAGGAGCAGCAGGTTGAGCCGGAGATGGCACTGGCCGCCTGAGACACCCGCGCGTTCGGCGAGGCCCCAGCTTCGCCGGACGCGCACGCTCGCTGCTCGTGCCGGTAGCCGCCAAGGATCGCACCCCTCACGGGGGTGCGCGGCGGACTCCCACCGGCACTCGCCCACGGCGGTTGCCACTCACCCCAAAGGAGAAGTAACAGTGAACAATTCACCCATCGCTGTAGACGAGCCGGTCGTTGCTCACATCAATCTCATCTGCATGTGCTGTGGGCACATTCAGCCCGTCTCCCGCGAGCAGATCCCCTCACGTTGTGAGCATTGCCGTGAAGCGTTCAACACCCACGGCTACCTCCTGGACGAGGACACCGCCGCCGCGGAGGAGCACTCACAGGAGGTCCTGGACACAAGGGCAGCCGCGCGAGTCGGGGCAAGCGCATGAGCACCGCAACTGCGTCAAAGCTCACGATCACCTATACCGGCGAGCCGCTCAGCGTCGATCCCAGCCGGATCACACCGAAGATGTTCGTGCCATCCGTCGCGGGGCCTGGCGAGCTGGACCTTGAGTGCTGCGCAGGCCGGGACGGTGCGCAGCTGTTCGCGTTGGCGCACTCGGAAGGGGCGCTCCTGATACCCGAAGGGATCGTCGTTGAGTGCAATGGTGAGGACGACGAGGACGGCAGCGGAATCGTCCTTGAGGTATATGCGGCTGAGGACCGTCGTGTGGGTGTGACTTGTGGATGGAGCGATGCTGGCCACCTTGCGCGGCGCTCGGGGGATCAGCGCGCGGAGAACGATCCTGGCGTGGTCGAGGAGGCACTGAAGTTCCTCGCCGCTCAGGTTAACACCGCACTTGGAGTGAACCCACTGTGAGCTAACCGGGTTGTCTGTAGTGAAAGGGCGAGCTTTCTCCTGTGGGCGAGTTCGAGTCCACCCTTAAAGGCCCGCAAACCGGCTTTGCGGCGCGGTAAAGCCCTGCGCTGCGCGTTGCCCGTTGGGCGATCCCTGACGGGACAGGGCTTGACACGCCTCGCCGGCCCGCTTTGGCCGGGGCGTGCTCAACCACGACCAAAGGAGAAACAGTGAGCTCAACGACAGACAACACGGCTCCCACAGAGCGCCAGATGCGGTTCATGCGATCCCTAGCTGAGGAGACCGGCACGAGCTTCGTCTACCCCAAGACGCGCAAGGACGCGAGCGCTGAGATCAAGCGTCTGATCGAGATCAGGGACACAGCGGAGGTCCCGTCCGTGGAGCCGGGCGAGCCACAGGAGCACGACATCGAGCGCGATGACGCTGACGAGCAGCTGGTGTACGCGACGGGCGTAGCAGCCGAGGAGGTCGCAGGCTTCGGGTTCACGGCAAGCTGGCACACCACTTCAACACCAAGCGTTGTGGTTGGCGAGCAGCGTGTGACGGGGCAGCCGACGGAGCTTGAGCGCTACAGGGTCAGCAGCGGGGAGCGCGTGCTTTATGTGCAGCGGGTGAGTGGCAGTGTGAGGATCACCGACCGGCCGGCGTCGGGACAGGGCCGCTCCTACCTGGTGGAGCGCAAGCTCGAGGAGGACGGCTATGGGGCGCTGAAGGCGCTGTTGGTGGACTACATCGAGCAGGCCCGGGAGCTGGATGAGGTCCCGATGGCAAGCAGCCTGATCCGCCGCCAGATCGAGGCCCGCAGCGAGCAGGAGTAGCCAGCTTGCAAACGGTGGCCAGCCGCGGGGCGCTGCAGGGGGAGCGCCCCGCGGCGAGGCCGTCGCCCTCTCCAGGGTGGCACGCCCTTGGGGGCGTGCCGGGGGTCGGGCTCAGCGGCCCCGCACCGGGCGGGACCCCGAGTCCTCGATTGGAGATCGGCCATGACCACAAGCAACATGACGCTCCTCATCCTCGGTGAGGAGTCCCGCAGTGAGGGACTCGCCGAGGAGCTCATCCTCGATGGCTATCGCGCCTGTCGTGCCCCCGGGCCAATGGAGTTTCGGGTGTGTTGTGCGACGGAGAGCGTCGATCTCGTCATCTTGGAGAGTGAGCCCGACCAGGCCGCAAGTCTGAAAGTCCTGCGTGACCTGCGTGCGGGAGTGCTCTCCCCAGAGGTTCACCCAAACATGCGGGTGCTGTGGCTCGGCGCCGGCGGCGACCTGGAGGAGGTGCTGCGCGCATTCGACGCTGGGGCCGATGATGCGCTGCGGGCGCCGTGGGTGTACGCAGAGCTGCGCGCCCGCGTTGAGGCGCTGCTGCGCCGCGAGCTTGGGGTACTCCCGGCGGTGCTTCGCTACGAGGCGCTTGAGATCAACACGACCACCCACCGGGCGGCGTTCGGGACGGTGATTCTCACCCTGAGTCGCCTGGAGTTCTCGCTGCTCACGCATCTCGCGCGCGACCCCGAGCGCGTCTACACCAAGCAGGAGCTGCTGAGCGAAGTGTGGGGGTTTCGCTCCAACGGCTCGACCCGCACGCTTGACTCCCACGCCTGCCGGCTGCGACGCAAGCTGACACTCGCCGGCGCCGAGGGCTGGGTCAACACCGAGTGGGGCATCGGCTACCGCCTCGCCCCCGACGGGGCGCGCGAGCCGCAGGCCGAGCCCCCGGCGATCACCGCCTGAGTGAAACCGGGTGTGCCGTGGCCCTCCCGATGCTCGCACGCTGACGCGTGCGCGGGAAAGGCCAACGACCCGCACCCGGCGGGACCTCGACCTGCAAAGGAGAGCGATGAGCACGACCGCCATACCCGACAACAAAACCCCAAGCACCCACAGGCCGGCACCGTCCCCTGAACGGGGGCGAGTGCGTCTCGGCAGCTATCGCGAGGATGAGTCGGGTGCGGCCCGGGAGATCCTCAGTGTCCCCGCCGCCGCCGGAAGCACTCTCGTGATCGACAGGCTCGCCGAGACGCACACCGACGCGCGCCTGGTCGGACGCCTGGAGGCCGATGAGCCACAGCAGAACGCGCGCATCCTCACCACGCTGTACCTCGCCGACCCCAGCAGGGGCCGCTGCCGCCCCGTCAGCGCGGAGGACTTCAAGGATGCGCCGTGCGCCGGCATTGCTCGCGAGCCCTTGCGGGAGGAGCCGTTGCTCGACGCCGATGGTGTGCTCTACCGCATTCGTGAGGTGAGCGAGGGTGCGCGGGCCGCGCTGCGCTGGACCCGCTGCACTCCGGGCGAGGGCGAGCACTTCGAGGTCCTGACGCTGCGCGACGTCGTGGGGCACCTACGGGACTACGAGCCCGCGCGCGGTCTCACAGTCGCCGCGCTTGACGCTCACCCCGAGGACGCTCCGGTGTCTGCTCGGCGGCTGCGTGAGGAGGTCGAGCGTCTGGAGAGCAGCTGCATTCTCCTGAATGACCGTCTACGCGAAGTCGTCCTTCAACGGGTCGCGCGGGGCGATCTCAGCATGAGCGAGATCGCCATGCGCTGCGGGCGCCTCAAGCGCGACCGTCGCGGGAATGTCAGCGGCGAGACGAGCTGGCTCGCGCGTCGCATCGGTGAGAAGCCGGAGGGAGGGGAATCCGAGCCGACGCCCTGGGTGCACAGCGACGTACTCGCGCTGATCGCCCGCGAGGGGCTCGGCACCTACCCCAGCGACCTCGAACCAGCCTGACCCGGCGGGGGCCTTGCCCTACCGATTTTCGCACGCTTGGGCGTGCGCGGGCAGGGGGCAACGGCCCGCACCCGCTGGGCCAAAAGCCAATGGAGGATTCAGATGCGTAGCAGTGACGCAAGCAACGCAGAGATAGCCGGCTGCAAGCATGAGGACACCAGCCCGATGAGCATCGTCCTGCAGGCAGCCGAGGCCCAGGCCGAGGAGGTCGAAGGCCGCCACCATGACGATGCGACGATCGCCAAGAGCGAGAGCATCCGGGTCGCTGTGACGCGACTGCGCACGCCCGCCAAGGTCGATGTGCGGCTTCTGCGCCAGCAACGGGACTGGCTCCTGAACCTCCAGGCGGACTCCCCTGCCGAGCTCGGCCGCATGGTCCAAGACAGGAGCCCAGTACCTCGATGGGATCGTGAACCTGCTCGACGCCATCCTCGACAGTGAAGAGGGCTACGCCCCGCCCCTCCAGCCCGTGCGGTATCCAGTCGACCACGTCTACGGCCTGCCGGGCGAGCCCGAGGCAGGCGAGGTCGTCGTGCTGCGCTGGACAACGACCTATCACGTACCGGACTTGTTCGTCGACAAGCGTGCCCGGTTCGTGCGCAAGACCAACCGCGGCCTGTACGTGGTGGCGCTCTGCTCAAAACCCTCACGCGAGCTACGGGTCCGTCGCCATCACTTTCAGCGCAGTTAAGCCGGCCCGGACGCGGATCTAGCCCTTCCGATTTTCGCACGCTGCGCGTGCGCGGGGTCGGGCAACGGCCCGCACACGGTGGGCCTCAACCCTCGAAGGGATGGGACGTCAATGGAGTCTGCACTTTCGCCTACACCGCACGAAGCCAGCCAGCAAATGCTTCGCGTCTCAGGCAGCCGGGACGATGACGGAAGCGGTCCAGCTCTGCCGGTCAACGGAGATGGTCCCGGCGGCCTCCATGATCTGCTCCCCGGCGGATTCATGGAGGCGTTCGATGCCGCGATGAGCAGCATGGAGATCGCCGAGGGCCTGATCGAAGAACTCGGCCGGGAGCACCCGGAGAGCGTTGACCTGATCTGGCACAGCTTTGGCCTGCTGCGTCCCACGCACGGCCTCATGCACAAGACGGACATGATCTACCGATCCCATTGCCGGGAGATCCTGCAGCGTGTCATCAAGGCCGCCGACACCCGGCCTGGGACCGCGGCCGAGTGCTGCATCGTCTGCTGTGAGACGAGCCAGATCGCTCCGATGACGGTGGCAGGCGTCGGGACCTACATGCGCATGTGGAAGGCAGCCGGTCTGCCCGACATCGGTCACGGCGTGTCCGCCGAGCACCACGAGGCAATACGAGGCACGGTGATCGACGAGCACGAGCGCATGATGCGGACGAAGCTCTCTCAGTCCTGGCGAAAGCTCCCCAGCGTCATCGAGCACTCGCCCCGATGCCCGGCCACCCTCGCCGGCTAGCGAGCGACTTCGCCTGGGCCTTGAAAGCTGCTCCGTTGCGGGGCCGTCGCCTCTCCGAGGGTTGCACACCCTGCGGGTGTGCAGGGTCGGGCTCCACAGCCCCGCAACGGCAGGGCCGACAACGACAGAGGAGCACGCATGACGACAACAGGCGCAGAGCAAGCTCGAGACGAGCCGTGGGCCTACGGATACAGCTACCGGGACATAGAAGCGATGGACCGCTTCGAGGCGTTCGAGGCGGGCGTTACCGCTGGCGCGAGCGAGGCCCGCGAAAACCTCAAGGGATGGGTGATGCTCGTCGGCGACCCACGCGGTGGCTTCTCCGTGATCGGCCCCTTCCCAAGCCAGGACGCAGCGGAGGCCCGAGCGTCACGCTGGGACGACAGCGACTGGTGGCCGATCGAGCTTCGCCAGCGCGCCGACGGCGAGAGCGACCCGCCCCCGTGCACGCCGACTCTTTGACCGTCCGACACCGCACGCCCAACTACCACGAGCAGCGGGGGCGCTGAACCCGGAGAACCCCGCTCGCGCTCGCTGACGCTCGCCCAGATCGCCCGTCTCCAGGTGGGGTCGCCTTCGCGCGGGCTTGCGCCCGGCCCGGCCAGCCCAGGGGAGCCGATTCGACCCTACGGCAACGACGAGATACCGATGCGCGGCTTTGCCCGCTGTGACCGAGCCTCCCTGACGGTCGGCTCTCCGTTTCGACCCTGGCACTGCGCGCCTGCGGCCTGCGGGTCTGCTCGCTGGACTGCTGGCTTCGCCGCAGCCAGCACGGCCCCGCCGCTTCGCGGCGGCCTTCGCAGACCCTTCGGCCTGCGCTGCTCGCCTTCGGCTTCGCCGCGCCCGGCGCACAGCACCAAAGCCGAACAGACTAGATGCACGGCTGTGCCGTGACTGTGCGACCGCTTTGCAATTCGTTGGCCGTTTCAGAGCGCTCACGGTCATTAAGGGTGTGATGACTGCTGCGATCATCGGTGCGGGGAAGGGTGGCGGGTACGCCCGCTACCTGGAGGGCAAGACGGTCGTGCCCGAGCGCGGGGAC
The DNA here is from genome assembly GCA_036275675.1 of Solirubrobacteraceae bacterium. Lineage (GTDB taxonomy): Bacteria > Actinomycetota > Thermoleophilia > Solirubrobacterales > Solirubrobacteraceae > Palsa-744. The sequence continues at coordinate 21,237 of DASUDH010000011.1, forward strand.
TACTACCTGAGCCCCGAGGGGGAGCCAACCCAGGCACCCGGCCGGTGGCTCGCATCGCCCGAGACACTCGCCCGCCTCGGGCTCGAGGGGGAGGCCGTG
>DASUDH010000012.1:0-5302 GCA_036275675.1 Solirubrobacteraceae bacterium
TCGACGAACGTAGGCGCACCGTATGCCGCAAGGCCCATCGCCTTGCCCTGCTCGGCGGTCTCGAAACCGATCGCAAGCGTCACGACCCGGTAGAACCATCCGATCGAGTTCTGGGTGACGTAGCGCCATGCGCTGGACGTCCGCTTCTGGACTCCGGTCTGGAGCGGACGGACCTCGAACGACGTGTCATCGGCCCAGCCGGTCGAGATCGTCTCGACCTCCCACCCGTTAGCGCTCTCCGCGAGGGCGCTTCCGTGCCCGTCTACCACCAGCAGCGTCGATCGCTCATGTGGCGCGGTGTAGAAGGAGGCGGCCGCGTGCGCGGTGTGGTGATTCACGAAGGTGACACGAGACCAGTCGAGCCACTCCGCCGGGCGCTCTAGGTCATCTGAGCAGAAGATCGCGTCGATGTCATCCAGATCCGCGCCGATCGCCTCGAGGCAGTAGGTCGCCGCATCGCGAGCAGGTCGGGAGTGCCACTCAGCCTCACCTCGCTTGACCCGCTGGATGCGCTCGTCCTCGATAGCCACGCGGATGCTGCCGTCGGCAATGATCGCGGCGCTGAAGTCGTGGTTCGAGCCCCCGAGGCCGAGTATCAGACCGCTCATAATCCCTAGTTATCACTGCAGCATCAACTCCAACGTGTCTGCGGCCGTGACGACGCGCTTGAGTGCGCTGTCGGAAACGTGGGTGTAGAGCTCCGTCGTTGTGAGACTCGCGTGCCCAAGTAGGCGTTGGATGTATCTGATATCGACGCCCGCGTCCATCAACTGAGTGGCGGCTGTGTGGCGAAGCATATGAGGAGTAATGCGTAGCTTCAGGCCAGCTACGTCGGCGGCCTTTCCGAGGCGAGACCTCATTGCCTGTGTGGTCAGTGGGTCATACAAGGAATTGAAGAGAAGCCACTGGTGTCTGATGCCGAGTTCGCTGCGTACTTGGAGGTACATCATGGTAAGCCCCGTAAGCCATGAGTTCGACAGGAACACTTGACGCTCCCGCCGGCCCTTGCCGAGGATACGGATACTCTGAGCCTGTAGATCGATGTCGGCGCACGTAATCCCCACGACCTCGTGTACCCGAACCCCCGTTGTCAGCATGAGCGCAACGCCCAGCAGAGTCGTGGTGTGGTGGGGTCGCGCCCTGATAGCCATTGGCCGCGGCTGGTCGGTGACAAGCGCCGCCCGCTGGAGGTAGCGAAACAGGCGGTCAATTTCGTGTGCCGGTATCACACGAGGCAGCGCTCTGCGACGACCGGTCGGGATGGTCAACCCGATCAACGGATCGTCCTCTAGCAGCTGGTGGGCGAGCAACCACCTACAGAAGCCACGAACACCTGCGAGACGCCTCCGTATGGACGACGGCGACAAGCCTTCGTCCCGGAGCCACTCGACGAACGACACCAGACAATCGCGGTTGACCCGTCGTACGCGTGCTTGGCGGCCCAGATGCTTCTCGAGGGCGAGGACATCTGCTTCGTACGCGCGAAGCGTGTGCGGCGATAGGTCCCTAGCGGCATGCAGCCATCGCATATACTGCTGCTTCGCGTCGCAAATACGCACTACACCCTTCTTTCCTCAGGGGCAGCCCGACGGCAATGCGATCAGGACGCTGCACAATGGCGGCCCGCATGATAAGGCTGTGCAAGAATCGGCACGGCTGGTCTGACACTTGAGATACAGGCCGGTCAACCCGGCACTAACGACCCTCGAACCGGCTCCCGAATTTAAAGTTGCCGGTCCGTTACGGGCCCTGCGCGCTGTACACTTGAAGCCATGGCGACCAACCGCGCAGATCGCCCCGAAGAGCAGCATCTCGAGCTTCCAGTCGAGGAGCTTCTGCGTCGTGCGCGGCCGTTGCCTCCGCACGATGAGATGGTAATCGAGGATCTCAGCGCGGAGGAGGGCGAAGCCTTCATCCTGGCCGTGGAGTCGTGAGCCCGGGCGAGCCGCGCGGGCCGATCGTCATCGATAACGGACGTCTTCAGCGCAGATCTCGTCCCGCGATCGCGTTTGACTGAGCTCTACGCCCCGATCATCACTGGGCGGACGGCATTCATCTCGTTTTAAACCGTCGCCGAGCTGCGATATGGCGCACTACGCCGTGGTTGGGGTGAAGCACGGATGTTCAGGCTCGACGCCAAGATCGCGAGGGCGGAGATCGTGCATACGGGTCCAGAACTCGTGCTGGTCTACGCCCGGCTTTGAGTCGACTGCGAGGCGCAGGGCCATGCCCTGGGCCAGCGTGAGCACAATGCTGACCGCTGGATCGCGGCTACCGCGATCCGCCTCGCTCTGCCGCTCGTCTCCGATGACACGATCTTCCGTGGTGCGCCTGGGCTGGAACTCGAGACCCTCGATCTTCCGTGATTACGCGTGCCGGCATCCCTGACGGCACGCGCTGTCAACGCTTTCGGTCGAAGTAAGAACCAATAAGCGGAGCGGGTTGGCCAAGCAATGTCGTCATAGCGGCGATATTTGGCCTGGTAGGTGCGCGCGTTCAGCGACGGCGGTAAACCTCGCCGGGCCGTCGGTCGAAGTTGAACACATCAAATGGCAGTGCCATGCCGTGCTTGGTCGTGACCCCGGAGACGAGGTCCGCGTCGACAGCCTCAAGCGGATGAACGACGCACACGCGGGTTCCATCCCCGCAGTCGAGCACCGGCCGCGGGCCGGTCTCGAGCACCGTCCAGCCGAAGTCGTCGCAGACACCGCGGATCGCCGCATCGCGGATGCCCGCCCATCGATCCTTGCTCGGCTTGCCGTCCATTAGGATCTCCAACAGGTCAGCGGCCAGCCGCCAGTCGAGGATCGGGTGAAACGGCGTGTTCGACCAATCGCGCAGACACGACGGGCAGCTCCCCTCACAGGCGTGCTCTGCTGGGTTCTCCCACTCACGAATCAGCGTCCGCGTGTCTGTGAGCAGTTGCTGGAACTGTGTCCGCTGCACGAGCCAGGTGACGAACCCGGCGCCGTTCTCGATCGAGTCCGCCATGAATAGCTGTGGGCGGAACATCCCTGCGCCGGTGCTCGCAGCGACCATCCGGACCCCGGCGTCCAGCTCCCGAGTCTCGACGTCGACAGTCACTGCCGCGCGTGTCCTGAGCGCGAACGCGAGCGATGCCCATGCCGCCTTGCGGGCGGTTGAGATCAGCTGCTCACGCCCGCCGCCGCGCCCGTACATGAGATGCGCGTAGCCGCCGCCGACCTCGTGCTCGGGCTCGCAGACCAGCACATCCGTGGTAATCATTGCGCCGATCACGTGAGGCACCGGGGTGCCCTGTGTCCAGCCGGGCGGCGCGATCCCCTCGACCAGCCATCCGCCGCCGACGTTTGTGGACTGCGCCAGCGGGAAGCCGTCGCCGCCGTTGTCGTTGACCTGCCAGATCTGATGATGAGTCCCCCGGACGACCATGCCGCCGCAGGTGTGCTGCTCCTCCCAGGTCTGCGGCGTCGCGAGCTTCGGCGTGGACGCCCGCGAAAGCTTTTGGCTGATTCCCTCATAAGGCTGGATGTCGTAGCTCGACCAGCTGGTGCGGAACCCCGCCGGCCGCGACAGCGGCGCGACCTCGTAGTCCGGCGTACCGGCGCCGCAGTGCGGACAAGACCCGGAGGCGTCAGGGTCAATGCCCTTGCAGATTTCGCAAAGCCCGACCGGCACCACAGGGCCGAGCGCGTTGACTGGCTCGGGCTCCTTGCCGACCGGCCTGAAGCCTGCTAGCCCGACTGGGGTATACACCTTCTTCTCGCGCACAATCTCGTTGCCAGGCGCGAACTCCGAGATCGCGATCCTCATGTCGCGATCGATCGCGTCCTCGGGCGGCCACGGATGCGAGCGGGTCGGCTGGTGCAGGTACAGGTAGCGCACCTGCGTCGGGAACCCGAACATCGGCAGGATGCCGTGCTCCGCGAGGCGCTGGGAGAGATCTGGTTGCTCGCCGTCGAGCCGCGCAATCTCACTGATCTCCGTGATCAGATCCTGTAGTGCGTCGCTCTCGAGTGTGGCGGCGTCGATCGTCTCCGCCAGCTGGGTGGCGCGCAGCAGCGCCGCGCAGAAGTCGACGAGCTCGTGGTGGTGGGCGACTATGGAGCAGTCGATCTGTGAACGGTAGGTATCCCACGCGGTCGCTGGGCCGAAGTGGCCGTGCACATTGTGGCCGGCAAGTTGCCGAAATCCGGTGTCGTCCCGGTATAGGTCCGCGAACGCCAGTCGCAGCGCCTCGGCGCGCACCACCCGGGTGAATATCCGCTGCTGTCCGGTCGTCAGGTACGGCTCCGGGGGCGCTGCAGCGGTCATCTCCTCCGGGTGCTCGAAGTAGTAGCCATCGTGGGTCCGATCCCGGCAGACGGTTAGCGCGACCGAGAGTGGGTCATTGCGTCGGCCGGCGCGGCCGACGCGTTGCTGGTAGTTGAACCGCTGCGGTGGCATGTTGCCCAGCAGCACCGCCAGCAGCGACCCGATGTCGACGCCGGCCTCCATCGTAGTGGTTACCGAGAGGGCGTCGATGCCGCACGGCAGCGTCGGCTCGCCGTCGATGAAGATGTCCTGGAACAGCGCCTGGCGGCGCTGCCCGCGCTCCCGCCCGGTCTGCGCGGTCAACTCCTCCACCGACAGCCGGGTCAGCTGCCGGCCGGCCGCCGCCAGCGTCGCGAAGTAGTCGGCCTCCAAGTCGGCGACGTGGGCGTTCGGGGATGCGGGGAGCGACTGGAGGCAGTGCTGGCAGACGCCCGCATTGGCATGCAGGTGCGGCCAGAAGCACCGGGTACAACGCCAGACGTCCTGCCAGCCGGTGACGATCACCAACCGGGAGAGGTCCAGTAGCCACCGCGGCACGGGCTGGTTGGCGTGGGGTAGCTGATCGCGGGCCCAGGCGACAAGATCCTTCTCCGGCAGGTGTCGCTCCTCAGCGACCCGCTTGAGCCACTGAAGCAGCGCGCGGGGCGGGTTTTCGCGCACCGGGTCGCGGCCCCGCCGTGCGCCCTGGTAGAAGCGCTGCAACCCAAGCTTGCGGATCATCCCCCATACCACCTGCTCGGCAACGTCCGGCCGGCCGGACAGGCAGGCGGGGAGCGGGACGGGCCGTGCGGCGTCCGGCACAGCCAGACCAATCCCGAGCGACTCGACGTCGCGCCCGGCACCGGAGTACAGCGCCTCACCGAGGCTCATGTACACGCCGGAGCGGACCCGGTTGATGTAGCCAGCGATGTCCGGGTCGTCGTCGCGCTCGCGAGGCGGGCTACCGGAGGCCTCCTCCGGCCACTCGTACGCCTGCCACCATTGCGAGCCGCGCTTGGGCGGCTCCGGC
>DASUDH010000013.1:0-8877 GCA_036275675.1 Solirubrobacteraceae bacterium
CTTTGCGGCCGCGCATCGACGTTCAGCTCCCACTGGCCTCGCGTCCCGTCGCGCCGGCCGGCTCAGCCCTCCGAAAAACCTATGGGTCGCCCCCGGCGCGGGACCGCGCGCTAGCCTGGTCGGAAGTGGGAATCGAGAGCCCCGTCCACCTGTTGTTCCTCGGCGTCGTGGCGCTGGTGGTGCTCGGCCCCAAGCGCCTTCCCGAGCTGGCGCGGGCGCTCGGCAAGGGCATGCGCGAGCTCCGCCAGGCGATGGACCTGAGCGGGGACGAGCACGGCTCACCCACCGAGCGGGATCGCCGCGACGGGTGAGACCTGCTGAGCTGTAGATCCGCCCGAGCGGATACCGTCCGGCGGTGCGCTTGATCGTCGCCCGCTGCGAGGTCTCCTACGTAGGCCGCACCACCACCGTCCTGCCCGAGGCGGTGCGCCTGTTGATGTACAAGGGGGACGGCACGTTCATGGTGTGGGCCGACGGGGGCTCTCCGAACGTGAAGCCGCTCAACTGGATGACCCCGCCCACGGTGCTCGCCGAGGAGCGCGATCCCAGCGGGACGCTCACGCGCCTCGAGGTGCGCAAGCGGCGCGACGACGAGCGCCTGGAGATCGCGGTCGCGGAGGTGCTTGTCGACGTCGATCACGAGCTGGACGTGCTCGCGTCGCTCGAGAAGGAAGGGCTCGAGCGCGAACTGCAGGAACTGCTCGCCGACGCTCCCCACTGGTGCGGCGAGGGCTTCCGGCTAGTGCGCCGCGAGTGGCCCACCGACATCGGACCGGTGGACCTGATGTGTCGCGACGCGCTCGACGAGTGGATCGCGGTGGAGATCAAGCGCGTCGCCACGATGGAGTCGGTGGAGCAGCTCACGCGCTACCTGGAGCGCATCCGGCTGGATCCGGCGATGGCTTCGTGCAGGGGCGTGCTCGTGGCCAAGCGGATCAAGCCGCAGGCGCGCGTGCTCGCCCAGGCGCGCGACATCGACTGCGTGGAGATCGACGTCGAGGTGCTGCGCGGCAAGCGCGAGCCCGAGCTGCGGCTGTTCGCGGCATAGCGCCCACCCCCGCACGGAAAGTCTCCCCGGGCTGGCCCTGGCTGGCCCGAATTTGCGGCACCGGATACTCTCCACAGCGTGAGCGACGCCCACACGGCGCAGGACACCCCCAAGGACACCCTCGACGACGCCCCGGTGCTCACCGAGCGCCGCGGCGGTGTGCTGCTGATCACGCTCAATCGCCCCGACGCGCGCAACGCCATCAACCTGGCGGTCGCCCAGGGCCTGGCCAGCGCCCTGGATGAGCTGGACGGCGACGCCTCGCTAGGCGTAGGGGTGCTCACCGGCGCCGGCAAGGGCTTCTGCGCCGGGATGGACCTGAAGGCGTTCGTCAACGGCGAGCGTCCCTGGGTGGGAGACCGGGGCTTCGCCGGGATCGTGATGCGCGGATCCGTCAAGCCGCTGATCGCGGCGGTGGAGGGCTTCGCGGTCGCCGGGGGCATGGAGGTCGCGCTCGCCTGCGACCTGATCGTCGCTGCCCGCGGGGCTCGGCTCGGCATCCCCGAGGTCAAGCGCTCGCTTGTCGCCGCCGGCGGGGCATTGCTGCGACTGCCGCGACGCATCCCCTACCACGTCGCCATGGAGCTGGCGCTCACCGGCGATCCCATCACCTCTGAGCGCGCCGCCGAGCTGGGCCTGGTCAACCGCCTGGCCGAGGTGGGCACTGCCGTCGAGGTCGCGCTGGGCCTCGCCGAGGAGATCGCCGTCAACGCACCGCTCGCGCTCGTCGCCTCCAAGCGCATCCTGCAGGAGCAGTGGGACTGGTCGAGCGAGCAGATGTGGGAGGCGCAGAACGCCATCTCCGAATCTGTCTACACCTCTGAGGACGCCCGCGAGGGCGCCACCGCGTTCGCCGAGAAGCGCCCGCCGGTGTGGCGGGGTAGGTAACTCCGGAAAAGCCTTGCCCTCGCGCGCGCGTGGGGCACCCGTTTTTTCGACTTCCGGAAAGGCCTTGCCCCCGCGCGTGGGGCACCCGTTTTTTCGGAGTGTCAGCCGCGCATGCGCCGCTTGCGGCGGCGCTGGCGCCAGATCATCAGGAATCGTCGCCACAGCATCGTTCTAACGCTCCCCTGGGGTCTTTTTTGGGTACTGGGACACGGGCATGTTCAAGTCAAGGGCGGTTTTCACGATCCGGCTCTGCTCGGTGATATGGGCCGCCGGATAGCCCTCGCCCGGGCTCGCCCGCTCGGGGCGACCGATGTACCCGAAGTGGATCTCCTCGGGCATGATCTGCATCAGGCGCGGAAACATGTGTGCGCGCGCGCCCGCGTTGCGCGGCTCCTCCTGCACCCACACCACCTCGCCCAGCTTCGGGTAGCGCCCCATCAGATCCCTGATGTTCTGCTCGGGGAACGGATACAGCAGCTCCACGCGACCGACCGCCACGCGGTCGTTGCCCTGGCGCTCGGAGTGACCGACGAGGTCGTAATAGATCTTGCCGGTGCACAGCACGAGCCGCGTCACCGACTCCCCGACGACGTCCGGCTCGGCGAGCACCGGCTCGAAGCGAGAGCTCTCGGCCAGGTCCTCCACCGTGTTGCTCGCCTGCGTCAGACGCAGCAGCGACTTCGGCGTCATCACCACGAGCGGCCGTTGCTTGGCGATCAGCGCCTGGCGGCGCAGCAGGTGGAAGTACTGGGCCGGCGTCGTCGGGTTCGCGACGCGCACGTTGCCCTCGGCGGCCAGCGCCAGGAAGCGCTCCAGGCGCGCCGAGGAGTGCTCGGGTCCAGATCCCTCGTAGCCGTGGGGGAGCAGCAGCGTCAGGCGCGAGGTCTGGCCCCACTTCGCCAGCCCCGAGGCGATGAACTGGTCGACGATCACCTGCGCCGAGTTGACGAAGTCGCCGAACTGGGCCTCCCACAGCACGAGCGTCTCGGGCGCCTCCTGGCTGTAGCCGTACTCGAAGCCCATGCACGCGAGCTCTGAGAGCGGGCTGTTGTGCAGCTCCATCGGGGCGAGCGCCTCGGGCAGGCTCTGGATCGGGCAGAACGCCTGGCCGGTCTTCGCGTCGTGGAGAACCAGGTGGCGCTGGCTGAACGTGCCGCGCTCGGTGTCCTGGCCGGTGAGCCTGATCGGCGTGCCTTCGGTGAGCAGCGACGCGAACGCGAGCGCCTCGGCGTGGGACCAGTCGATGCGCGCCTGGGCGCCGTCTTCACCGAGCGCTTCGCGGCGGCGCTCGAGCTGCTTGACGAGCTTGGGGTGGACCGTGAACCCGTCGGGCGTGCGCAGCAGCTCCAGGCCGAGCTCGCGCACGCGTGCCGCGGGCACCGCCGTGTCCACGTCGGGGCTGGGTGTACGGTCGAGCTGGTACTCCCCCGTGCCCTGCTCCACGGCGCCGTGCTCGGCGGCCGCGGCGATCCTCGCCCTCAGTCGCTGGTGCAGGATCGTCAGGTTGTCCCACACCTCCTGGCCGATCCGCTCCACGTCCTCGCGGCTCACGACCCCATCGGCGACGAGCTGTTCCGCCCACAGCTCGTACACGCGCTTCTTCGTCTTGATCTTCGCGTACATCTCGGGCTGCGTATAGGCGGGCTCGTCGGACTCGTTATGGCCGAAGCGGCGGTAGCCGATCAGGTCGATCAGCACGTCGTGGCCGAACTCCTGCCGGAACGCGAACGCGAGCCGCACCGCGCTCATGCACGCCGGCACGTCGTCGGCGTTGACATGGATGATCGGCACGTCGAACCCCTTCGCGAGATCCGAGGCCCAGCGCGTCGAGCGGGCGTCGTCGGGGTCGGTCGTAAAGCCGACCTGGTTGTTCATGATGAGGTGGACCGTGCCGCCCACCTGATAGCCGTCGAGCGCCTGCAGGTTGAGCGTCTCGGCCACCACACCCTGCGCGGGGAACGAGGCGTCGCCGTGGATCACGATCGGCACCGCCGCGTTCGTGTCCTGGTGGGCGCGCGGACCCGTGCGCGAGGTCTGGGCGGCGCGCGTAGCGCCCTCGACCACGGAGGAGACATACTCGAGGTGACTCGGGTTGGACTCGAGGTTCACCCTGATCGTGCCCCCGTCCGGCAGCTTGTAGGAGCCCTGCGTGCCGTGGTGGTACTTGACGTCGCCCGTGCCCCCCTGCGGGATCGTCGTGATCGCCTCGAGCGTCGAGGCGCCCTCGAACTCGGCGAAAATCGTGTCGTAGGGACGTCCGAGGTTGTGCGCCAGCACGTTCAGCCGTCCGCGGTGGGCCATCCCGATCACGACCTCGTGCCCCCCCCGCCCGGCCGCCAGCTGGATCAGCTCGTCGAGCATCGGCACGGTCATATCGAGGCCCTCGATCGAGAACTGGTGCTGGCCGAGGTAGGCCTTGTGCATGAAGCGCTCCAGCGCGTCCACCTCGACCAGACGCTTGAGCAGCGCCTTACGCTGCTCGGCGGCGAGCGGCTGCCTGAACGTCCCCGACTCGATCTGCTCGCGCAACCACACGCGCTGGCGGTGCGAGGAGATGTGCTCGATCTCGTACGCGATTGTCCCGCAGTAGGTCTGGCGTAGGTGGGGCAGCGCCTCGGCGAGCGTCTCTCCCGGCACATACATGCGCAGGATGCGAGCCGGGATCTGAGCCATCACCTGCGGCGTCAGGCCGGCCGCGTCCGGGTCGAGCTGCGGCTCGCCCTCGGGCTCGGAGCCGAGTGGATCCAGGCGCGCCGCGAGGTGCCCGTGACTGCGGAAGCGATGTACCAAGGTACTGGCCGCCTGCACCGCCTGCAGTATCTGCTCGTCGGACGCGGCGGCTTGCGCCGGCGCGGCGACGGGGGCTGCGACCGGTGCGGACGCGCTCGGCGCGGGGCCGAGCTCGACGCCGAGCGAGGCGAACACGCTCTCGTAGAAGTCCTGCTCGCCCTGCAGGCGTCCCTCCACCAGCGCGAGGAAGCGGCCCGACTCCGCTCCCTGGATCACGCGGTGGTCGTAGGTCGAGGTCATCGTCATCACCTTCTCGGCGCCGATCTGCTCGCCCACCCTGCCGAGGCCGGGCGGATAGGCGATCGCGCCGGTCGCCACGATCGTGCCCTGGCCGCTCATCAGCCTCGGCGCCGACGCCACCGTGCCGATCCCGCCCGGGTTGGTGAGCGTGATGTTCGCCCCCACCAGATCGTCGGCCGTGAGCGTGTTCGTGCGCGCCTTCTCCACGAGCGCGTCATACGCCGCCACGAAGCCGTCGAACGGCAGCTCTCCGGCGGCGCGGATCACCGGCACCATCAGCGTGCGCGATCCGTCCCTCTTCTCGACATCCACCGCGAGCCCGAGGTTCACCTGCCGGTCGTCGATGCGGTACGGCTTGTCGTCTATCTCGGCGAAGTGGTGGGTCATGGTCGGCATCTCAACCGCGGTCTGCGCGATCGCGTAGGCGATCAGGTGTGTAAACGACACCCTGCGCCCTGCCGCCTTCAGTTCGCGCCGGCGACTGTCGAGCATGGTCACCGTCAGCGTTCGGAAGCTTGTGGCGGTCGGAATCGAGCGCGACTCCTCCATGTAACGGGCAAGCAGCGCCGCGCTGCCCTTGAGCAGTTCCCGCTCACCGGTCTGCTCGCGCCCCGGAGGGTGTGCCCCTGAGGGAGCCGGTTCGCCTGCCTGCGCCCCAGAGGGTGTGCCCTGAAGGGTGCGCACGGCTGTCGAGACGTCGTTTGTCAGAGTCTGCGCAGTGCCAGCGCCACTGTTACCGGCCGCCCCAAGCACGTCCGCCTTGACGATCCGCCCCCCCGGGCCGCTCCCCGACACGCCGGCAAGGTCAACGCCCTCCGTGGCCGCCACCCGCGCCGCCACTGGCGACACACGCTTCCCGTCGGGCGCCTGGATGGCTCCGTCGGCGGCGGGTTGCACAACCCTCGAAGCCCCGGACGCGGCTGAGCCATTGCCCGCATCCCTCGACGTTGGAGCCTGGTGAGCACTGGCGCTGTTCGACGCTCCGTCACCCACGGCCAGCCGAGCGATCACCTGCCCGACACCGACCGTATCGCCCTCCTCGGCCAGAATCTCTGTGACCGTCCCGCTGGCGGGTGAAGGCAACTCCACGTCCACCTTGTCGGTGGAGATCTCCACGATCGTGTCGTCGACCTTGATGAAGTCGCCGATCTTGACATGCCATTCGAGGATCGTCCCCTCGGTGACCGACTCGCCGGCGGCAGGGGTCACGACGTCGATCGTCTCATTGATCGTCGTGCCAGCGGCCATCTGGCCAAACTCTAGCGTGCCCGACGGGTGGCGCTGAGTCGTGAAAGCCCGCTCCCGTGCCTCTTCACACTCTCTAACAGTAGGGGTCTGTTGCTTTTGTCTCCAAGGCTCGCAACCGCGCTGTGCGGTGGCGCCCTTCACGCATGAACTCATAGCTTCCGAAGAATGGCCCGATCCCTCCGAGTACCGCCACCGCCACCGCCAGTCGCAACGAAACGATCCTCATCCGCGCCGCCGCGATGCACGCCAGTGACATCGCGATCCAGAGGATCCCGTGAGTCAACCCGAGCACGAAGGTCGCCGGCTGCGGTTTGCCCAGGGCAAACGCGCAGATCAACAGCGACAGGTACACGCACGAGTGGCCGAACGATGTCCACTTCAGGGGGGTGAACGCCAGAGAGGGGTGGCTCACTCCGACAGCCAGCGCGCCATCCTGCGCAGGCCCTCCCCGGCCTCCCGCGGCCACTCGTCGATCTCGCTCGGCCACCATGCGTACTCGTCGTGCTCGTGGTCGGGGGTCACCTCGGCGCCCTCCGCCAGCCACGCCTGCCCGACGAACATCACGAGCCGCTGCGGCAGCCGCACGAGCGCCTCGCCGCGCGCGCTCTCGGGTGACACAGACCACTCCTCGCGCAGCTCCCTGACGAGCGTGTCGGCGGGGTTCTCCCCGAGGTCCACCGCACCGCCCGCGCCGAGCGCCCAGCGTCCCGCCCACGAGGACAGCCACGCCGCGCGCCTGCCCGCCAGCCAGCGCCCGTCCGCCGCGCGGGTCACGCACAGCGCGGCCATGCTCGAGCAGGCATCGCCGTCCACGAGTCGCAGCGCCCAGCGCAGCGGCTGCAGTTCGAGCTCGATGCCGTGCGGGCCGTCCTTGAAGTCGACCAGTCTCCCCGCGAGACCGTCGTGGCTTGGAGACCCGCGCTCGCGCAGCCCGGCGATCTCCGCGTCGGCCGCCTCGGTGTGCTCTGGTGGCGGTTCGAACGGCTCGGCGCGCCAGCGCGTCGTCACCTGGCCCAGCTCCCATGGGCCGCGGGCCAGGATCTCCGGCATCTCGTTCGTCGTCGGCTGCGCTCTCGTGGCCATCTACCCACAGGCTAGTCCTCGCAGGGGCCGCACGGGTCAAATATGTCGCGGCTCCTCCCCCTTACACTCGCTCTCACCGTGACCGCCCGTCGACGCAAGCACTGGGGTTGGGGATTCGAGGACGAGCAGCCCTCCGCCGACGAGGTGCGCGCCACCGCCGCTGGCCTCGCCGCGCACCTCGGCTTCCCTCTCGGTGAGGTCGAGCAGCCGGTGAGCCTCGATGCGCTCGCGCTCGCCGCGCCGCGCGTCGTCCCGCCGGCGGCGCTCGCCGCGATCTGCGCGACCGATGTGCACGCGCGTGCCTCCCACGCGCTCGGCAAGTCCTACGCGGACGTCGTGCGTGGCTTCCGCGGCCGCTTCGAGCACCCGCCCGACTTCGTTGCACGCCCGCGCGAGGAGTCCGACGTGGAGCGCCTGCTCGAATGGTGTTCCGCGGAACGCGTCGCTGCGATCCCCTACGGCGGCGGCACGAGCGTCGTCGGCGGCGTAGAGCCCGTCGTCGGCTCCTCCTACAACGGCGCCATCGCGATCGACCTCGGCGCGCTGCGTCGTGTGCTCGAGGTCGACCCCCTCTCGCGCGCCGCGCTCATCCAGGCCGGCGCGTGCGGCCCCGACCTGGAGGCCCAGCTCGCCGAGCACGGTCTCACCCTGCGCCACTTCCCGCAATCGTTCGAGCTCTCCACGCTCGGGGGTTGGATCGCGACGCGCGCGGCCGGCCACTTCGCGACCGTATGGACTCACATCGAGGACTTCGTCGAGTCGGTCCGCGCCCTCACGCCCTCGGGCACGTGGGCCTCGCGGCGTCTCCCCGGCTCGGGCGCCGGTCCGAGCCCCGACCGTATGCTCGTCGGCTCGGAGGGCACGCTCGGCGTGATCGTCGAGGCGTGGGTGCGCGTCCAGCCGCGTCCCACCCACCGCGCGTCTACCGGCGTGCGCTTCGACACGTTCGCCTCAGGCGCCGAGTGCGTGCGCGTGCTCTCCCAGTCGGGTCTGCACCCGAGCAACTGCCGGCTGATCGACCCGGCCGAGGCGCGCTTCACGATGTCCGGCGACGGCACGTTCGCCTTGCTCGTGCTCGGCTTCGAGTCCTCCGATCATCCGGTCGACTTCCTGATGGATCGCGCGCTCGCGATCTGTGCCGAGCACGGTGGCACGGCCGGCCGCCGCGGCGGCTCTGCGCGAGCCGGCGCCGGCCCAGCGGGCGGCCAGGGCTCGGGCGTCGGCGAGCCGCGGGGATCCTCGGGGGGCGGGAATGGCGCGGGCGAGGTGAGCGCATGGCGCGAAGCGTTCCTGCGCGCCCCCTACGTGCGTGACATCTTCGTCGCCATGGGCGTCCTCTCAGAGACGTTCGAGACGGCCGTCACCTGGGATCGCTTCTCCGCCTTCCACGAGCGCGTGATGGGCGCCGCGCAGGCGGCGGCCGAGGACGTCAGCGCCGCCGCGCTCGGCGGGCGCCAGGACGGTGAAGTACGGCGCCGGGCCGTCGGGATAGATGTGGGTGAACCGGCACGAGACGAGCGCCCGCTCGCCGGCCGCGATGCGCGCCGCCTCGATGACCGCGGCGTGCAGGCCGGCGAAGC
>DASUDH010000014.1:0-3207 GCA_036275675.1 Solirubrobacteraceae bacterium
TCGGCCTGGGGAGGGGGTGTGGATGACGGCGGCGTTAGTGCGCCGCATGTCCCGCGAGCGGTTCGCTTAGCGGGTGGTGCGGCCAGCCCGCCGCGCGCGCGCATAGCGCACGAGCGCTTCGGCGAAATCGAGCGCGCCACCCACGAGGTGGCCAACCGGACCGGTCCACAGCCATGTCTCCAGGAGGCGTGTGCGGCGAGCGAAGGCGGTCACTGAGCGGCACGGTATCGTGGCAGCCATGGCCGTGGCCCTGAAGACGACAGTCACCGAGCTGCCCGAGTCGCGCGTGCGCGTGCAGGTGCACGTCCCCCCCAATGAGGTCGAGGCGCGCGTCGAGCGCAAGGCCCGGCAGCTCGGGCGCGAAATGAGGCTGCCCGGCTTCCGCCGCGGGAAGGTCCCCGCGCCGCTCGTGATCCAGCGGGTGGGCCGTGAGGTCGTGCTCGAGGAGGCGGTCCGCGACACCCTCGGCAACTGGTATTCGGACGCTATCGAGACGGCCGGCATCGTTCCGGTCGGCGACCCACAGCTCGACCTCGCCGACCTGCCCCGGCAGGGCGCCGCGCTCGAGTTCTCGATCGAAATCGCCGTGCTTCCCACGGCGCAGCTCGGGCAGTACAGGGGCCTGGAGGTCGGTCGTCGCGAGGTCGTCGTCGAGAACGACGCGATCCAGCGCGAGATCGACGGCCTGCGCGAGCGCCTGGCTCGTCTGGAGACCGTGGAGCGGCCCGCGAGCGCGGGCGACTTCGTGGTGGTCGACTATGTCGGCTTGATCGGCGGCGAGCCCTTCAAGGGTGGTGAGGGGCGCGACCAGCTCGTCGAGCTGGGCTCTGGCAACTCGATTCCCGGCTTCGACGAGGGTCTCGATGGCGCGGGCGCGGGGGAGACCCGCACGATCGAGCTGTCCTTCCCCGCCGACCATCCGAGCCAAGAGCTGGCCGGCGGAGACGCGTCGTTCGAGGTGACGGTCAAGGAGGTAAAGCACAAGCAGCTTCCCGCGGTCGACGAGGACTTCGCCGTCGACATGGGCTTCGACTCGGTGGAAGAGCTCACCGATGACATTCGTGCGCGGCTCGGCGAAGCGGACGGCAGGCGTGTGGATGCAGAGTTCCGCGAGGCCGCGCTCGACGCCGCGGCCGCGAATGCCCACGTTGAGACGCCCGAGGCGCTCGTGCAGGCGAAGGCGCGCGAGATGTGGGATCGGATGTTGCACTCGCTCTCCCACCGAGGGATCTCGCGAGACGCGTATCTGAAGATCACGGGGCGCGAGGAGGACGACCTGATCGCCGAGCTGGTGCCCGAGGCCGCGCAGTCGCTGCGTCGCGAGGCGGTCATAGCCGCGATCGTGGCGGTCGAGGAGATCGCCCCGAGCGAGGATGATCTGCTCGAGGCGATAGCGCCCACCGCCGAGCGCGAGGGGATCGAGCCGCAGAAGCTCCTGGACGACCTCCAGGATTCGGGGCGGCTGGACGACGTACGCGAAGACCTCGCCGCGCGGCAGGCCGTGGAGTTGATCGCGGCCGAGGCCGAGCCGATACCGATCGAGCGGGCGCAGGCGCGCGCGAGACTCTGGACGCCCGAGTCCGAACAGCAGGAGGGCGAAGGCGGGGTCGAGACGACTGCGGGGCGATTGTGGACGCCGACCGATCGAAGATCGACCAGCTAGCCTTGGCACACACCCCGATCGGGATATGTTCTGAAGGAATCCGGCCAGTGAAGCGAAACTGAAGCGAGGATCATGAGCCCACTTGTCCCAATGGTGGTCGAGCAGACCTCGCGAGGCGAGCGCGCGTTCGACATCTACAGCCGGCTGCTCAACGAGCGGATCATCTTTCTGGGGACCCCCGTCGACGATCAGATCGCCAACCTGATCGTCGCCCAGTTGCTGCACCTCGAGTCCGAGGATCCGACCAAGGACATCTCGGTGTACATCAACTCGCCCGGCGGATCGGTGTACGCCGGCCTGGCGATCTACGACACGATGCAGTTCATCAAGCCCGACGTGCAGACGATCTGCGTCGGGATCGCGATGTCGATGGGCGCGTTGCTGCTGGCGGGAGGCGCCAAGGGCAAGCGCATGGCGCTGCCCAACGCCAAGATCCTGATCCACCAGGTCTCATCCAGCTTCCAGGGTCAGGCCACCGACATCGAGATCCACGCGAAGGAGATCATCGACGTGCGCAGGCGCCTGGACGAGATCATCGCCAAGCACACGGATAAGGAGCTCGAGCAGGTGCGCAAGGACACCGAGCGCGACTACTTCATGAGCTCCGAGGAGGCCAAGGAGTACGGCATAATCGACCGCGTGATCTCAGAGCACTAGCTCTGGGGACGCGGGCGATGCTTTAGGAGGAGAGACGGCGAGATGGCCCGGCCCACCGATTCCAACGAGCAGCTTCTGTGCAGCTTCTGTGGCAAGTCCCAGCGGCAGGTCAAGAAGCTGATCGCCGGTCCTGGCGTCTACATCTGCGACGAGTGCATCGATCTCTGCAACGAGATCATCGACGAGGAGCTGGCGGCGCCGCCCGCGTTCGATCTCGAGAACCTGCCCAAGCCGCGCGCGATCTACGACGTCCTGGACGAGTACGTCGTCGGTCAGGAGGCCTCCAAGCGCACGCTCTCGGTAGCGGTCTACAACCATTACAAGCGCGTACAGATGATGCAGTCAGGGGACTCCGACATCGAGCTGCAGAAGTCCAACATCCTGCTGCTCGGTCCGACCGGCTGCGGCAAGACCTTGCTCGCGCAGACGCTCGCGCGGATCCTCAATGTGCCGTTCGCGATCGCCGACGCCACGGCTCTCACCGAGGCCGGCTATGTCGGCGAGGACGTCGAGAACATCCTGCTCAAGCTGATCCAGGCGGCCGACTACGACGTCAAGAAGGCCGAGACCGGGATCATCTACATCGACGAGGTCGACAAGATCGCGCGCAAGGCCGACAACCCGTCGATCACACGCGACGTCTCGGGCGAGGGCGTCCAGCAGGCGCTCCTGAAGATCCTCGAGGGCACGCATGCTTCGGTCCCTCCGCAGGGGGGACGCAAGCACCCACACCAGGAGTTCCTCACGATCGACACGACCAACATCCTGTTCATCTGTGGGGGGGCGTTCGCGCACCTCGACAAGGTGATCGAGCGGCGGATAGGCCACAACGGCGTCGGCTTCGCCGCCTCGATCGAGACCAAGCAGGAACGGGACACCGGCGAGAT
>DASUDH010000015.1:0-8346 GCA_036275675.1 Solirubrobacteraceae bacterium
CGACGTGATGTGCGACATGGTCTGGTCGCCGCGCTTCGGCGAGCTCGAGGCCGAGCGCGAGGTCGTGCTCGAGGAGATCGCGATGTACGAAGACGACCCGCAGGACCGGGTGTTCGACCTGCTCGGCGGGGTGATCTTCGGCACGCACCCGCTCGGTCGCGCTCGGGTTCTGGATCGGCACGGGGTCGGTCGCCGAGCCGCCCGAGCAGGCCGGGATCTCGCACCTGCTCGAGCACATGCTCTTCCGCGGCACCCGGCGCCACAGCTCGGAGGAGATCGACCAGATCTTCGACGCGATGGGCGCGGAGATCAACGCGGGCACCGACAGGGAAACCACCTCGCTCTACACGCGGGTGCTCGACCGTCACCTCGAGCGGGCGTTGCAGGTGATGGGCGAGATGGTGTGGCGTCCCCGCTTCGAAGATCTCGACGCCGAGCGCGAGGTCGTGCTCGAGGAGATCGCGATGTACGAGGACGATCCCCAGGACAGGGTGTTCGACGTGCTCGGCGAAGCGGTCTTCGGCAGGCACCCGCTCGGGCGCGCGGTGATCGGCCGCGCCGAGGTGGTGCGAGCGATCGAGCTCGACGGCATGCGCGCCTTCCACGCCGAGCGTTACCTCCCGCAAAGAATCGTGGTCGCCGCGGCCGGCTCGGTCGACCACGACGAGCTGGTGCGAATGGTGCAAGAGGCGGCCGCGCCGAGCACGACAGCTCAGCCCGTGGGATGCGACACGGCCGCACCGTCGTTCGAGCGGCGCGTGCGATTCCTGCGCAAGGACACCGAGCAGTACCACGTGTGTCTCGGCGGCCGTGGGATTCCCCGTCACGACGAGCGCCGCTTCGCGCTGCGCGTGCTCGAAGGCGTGCTGGGGAGCACCTCCTCCTCACGCCTATTCCAAGAGGTGCGCGAGAAGCGCGGATTGGCCTACTCGGTGTTCTCGTTCTCGAACCTGCACGCCCGCACCGGGGAGGTCGGCGTGTACGTGGGCACACGACCCGACAATCTCGGCGAGGCGATGGCGACGATCGCGGGTGAGCTCGACCGCTTCGTAGAGCATCCCGCCACCGCGCAGGAGCTGACCCGCTCGCGGGAGAACGTCAAGGGACGGGTCGTGCTCTCGCTCGAGTCGACCGCCGCGCGAATGAGCCGGCTCGGCTCCTCGGTTCTGAGCGAGCTGCCGATCCTGTCGGTGGATGAGATCGTCGATAGGATCGACGCCGTGGAGCTCGCCGACCTGCGCGAGCTGGCGGGCGAGCTGTTCACTTCAGGGCGACTGTCGGTCGCCGGAGTGGGGACGAGCGAGAGTGCGTTCCATCACTCGCTCGCGCCGCTTGAAGGAGCCACGCCTTGATCCGCGTGGCGGTGGCCGGAGCCGCCGGGCGGATGGGGGAGACCGTCTGCTCAGCGGTGGAGGGAGCGCCGGACATGGAGCTCGTCGGGCGCGCCGACCCGCTGCTGGGCATCACGGTCGCGCAAATGCTCGAGCAGGCCGGGCCAGAGGTGGTCATCGACTTCACACATCCGGACACGGCGCTTCAGAACGCGCTCGACTGCCTGCGAGCCGGAGCTCACGTGGTCATCGGGACGACCGGTTTCGACATCGCGTCGCTCACCGAACAGGCGCGCACATGCGCCAGTGACGCCAGTGACGCCAGTGACGAGCACCCGGCGGCGAACGTGTTCATAGCGCCGAACTTCGCGATCGGGGCGGTCCTGATGATGCGCTTCGCCGCCGAGGCCTGCAGGCACATGGACAAGGCCGAGATCGTCGAGCTTCACCACGACCGCAAGCTCGACTCTCCCAGCGGCACCGCGGCTCGCACGGCGCAGCTGATGGCAGAGGCATCCGGCGGCGAGCGGCCCCCGATCCATTCGCTGCGCCTGCCGGGGATCGTCGCCAACCAGGAGGTCATCCTCGGCGACGTGGGCCAGACGCTCACGATCCGCCACGACACGACTGGGCGCGAGTCGTTCATGCCGGGCGTGCTGCTCGCCGTTCGCAGGGTTCGAACGCTCGAGAGCTCGCCCGTGGTCGGGCTCGAGCACCTCCTGTTCGAGGACTCATAGGGCATGGCTCGCACCGCCCTGGACGGCCGATGAGCGTGGAATACTGCACCCGATGAGCACCCTAAAGGGGTCCCCCCGTGGCGGGGGGCAAGCAGGCGGCCTCGGCACGATCCTCACGGCGATCGTCACGCCCTTCGACGAGCAGGGCCGCGTCGATGAGGAGTCGTTCGTCGCGCTGATGGCCCACCTCGCAGAGCACGGCTCGGACGGCTTCGTCGTGTGTGGGACGACGGGCGAGGCCGCCACGCTCACCGACGAGGAACATCTCGCCCTGATCGGCCTCGCCGTCCGCGAGCGCCCGCCCGGCACGACGATCGTGGGGGGGACGGGCTCCAACGACACGCGCCACGCGGTCCATTTGACCGAGGTGGCGAGCGAGCTTGGCGTCGACGCGACGCTGAGCGTGACGCCCTACTACAACAAGCCGAGCCCGCGCGGGATCGTGCGCCACTACGAAGAGGTCGCAAGGGCGACCGACAAGCCAATCCTGCTCTACAACATCCCGGAGCGCACGGTCGTCAACATCGGGCCCGAGCTGCTGGCGCGCCTGGCGCAGATCGAGCACATCGACGGGGTTAAGCAGGCCAACGCCGACGAGCTGCAGCTGATCGACGGTCTGGAGCTGTACGCCGGAGACGACGCGACGATCTTCGCCCGCACGCTCGACCTCGGCGGTGGCGGGATCTGCGTCGCAAGCCACGTGATCGGCGACGTCATGCGCCAGATGGTCGAGCAGCCGCAGCGGCGCTCAGAGCTGGACGAGATCGTCCAGGACGTGCACAAGACGCTGTTCATGACCGCCAGCCCGACGTGCACAAAGGCGGCGCTCAATATGCTCGGCCACAAAGTCGGCGGCTTGCGCCTCCCGCTGATCGAGGCCAACGAGCAGGAGCGGGAAGCGGTCCGCGCGATGCTGGCTCGCCACGACCTGTTGCCCGCCGAGCCGGGGCGCTCCGCTGAAGGCGGCGCCGGCGTGCACGCCGGTCGAGTCGCGGCGAGCCCCCGGACAGCCCACACGTGAGCGACCTGCGCGTCCTGCCCCTCGGAGGGCTGGGGGAGATCGGCAAGAACATGACCGTCGTCGAGTACGACGGCCGGATCGTCGTCGTGGACGTCGGCCTGCGCTTCCCCACGCCGGAGATGGTCGGGATCGACCTGGTGCTGCCCGACTTCTCATATCTGCGCGCGCGAGCGCGAGACATCGAGGCGATCGTCGTGACCCACGGTCACGAGGATCATCTCGGCGCGCTGCCGTGGGTCGTGCGTGAGCTCGGCCAGCAGAACGCACCCCCCGTCTACGGTGGCCCGTTGACGATCGCGATGGCGCGCTCGAAGCTCGAAGAGCACAAGCTGCGCGACGTGGAGTGCAGCGACGTATCGCCCGGGGAGATGCTCGAGCTGGGCCCGTTCTCGCTCGAGCTGATCCACATGACCCACTCGATCCCCGACTCGAGCGCGGTCGCGCTCGGCACGGACCTCGGCACGGTGCTGATCACCGGCGACTACAAGTTCGACCAGACGCCCGTCGACGGCCCTCCGGCCGACGTCTCGCGGCTGGCGGAACTGGGGCGCGAGGGCGTTCTGCTGCTGTGCGGCGACTCTACGAACGTCGACCGCAAGGGGTTCTCACCGTCCGAGTCGCTCGTGGGCCCTCACCTCGAGGAGGCTTTCGCCCGTTGCGAGGGACGGATCGTCGTGACGAGCTTCGCCTCGAACATCCACCGCGTCCAGCAGGTGATCGACGCCGCCGCGGCGCTCGGACGCAAGGTCTCGCTCGTAGGTCGCTCGATGCGCAAGAACGTCGGCATCGGACGCACGCTCGGCCACGTCGACGTGCCCGAGGGGATCCTCGTCGGCACGCGCGAGATCGAAGACTTCCCCGACGAGCGCATCGTGATCGTCTCGACCGGCTCCCAGGGCGAGCCGCTGTCGGCGCTGCGGCGCATGGCTTACCGCGACCATCCCCAGGTGAAGCTCCGCCACGGCGACACCGTCGTGTTCTCGGCGACCCCTGTGCCGGGCAACGAGCGAGCGGTGGGCGAGACGATCGACCGGCTCTATCACATCGGGTGTGACGTTGTGACGGCGCAGGACGCGCCGGTGCACGCCTCCGGGCACGGGTATGCCGAGGAGGTCAAGCTGATGCTCAACCTCGTCAAACCGCGCTACGTGATGCCGTTCCACGGCGACTTCAAGCGCCTGCGCCTGCACACCCAGCTGGCCGAAGCTGTGGGCATCGCGCCGGAGGACGTCTTCCAGGGCGAGAACGGGCTGCCGCTCGACATCGACGAGCGCGGGGCGCGCTTCAAAGAGCACGAGCAGTCCGGGATGGTGTTCGTCGATGGTGTGGAGATCGGCGACATGGCGGACGTCGCGCTGCGCGACCGCCGCATGCTCTCCGCCGACGGCATCTTCATCGTGGTGGTGACGATCGCCGAGCAGGACGGCCGCTCGGTCGCCGATCCGGAGGTGATCTTCCGCGGCGTGCCGTTCCTAGACGAGGCGGGCGAGCTGGTCGAGGAGATCCGCGCGACCGTCGATACGACGCTCGCGCGCGCCGCCGGCGAGGAGATCCGCGAGGTCGACCTGCTCCAGCAGGTGCTCCACGACGACCTGGCGGGACTGGTCTATGACCGCCTGCGCCGCCGGCCCATGGTCCTCCCGGTCGTCGTCGAGGTCTAGGCGGCCTCTGAGCGGTGCTGGCCGATCGGCGATCGCCGATCGGTTGTGTCCTCGGTCCCTCATGTGCTCAGCACACTACGCTCCCTGCGTCCTTGCCTCGCTTGCTCAGAGGCCGTCCTAGACGCTGGAGGCGTCGCAGGGAAGGTCACGACGAAGCGCGCACCAGGTCGCGCGGCTCCCGGATGTGTCGGCTCGAGCGTGACCGACCCGCCGTGAGACTCGGCGACGGCACGCACGATCGCCAAGCCGAGCCCGAACGAGCCGCCACGATCGCCGGCCCCACGGACGAAGCGTTCGAACAGGGTCGCAACCAGACGCTCAGGCACACCGGGGCCATCGTCTTCGACGACCAGACGAGCGTCGCCGGTGGGCTGCGTGCCGGTCGACACGCGGATGGCCGTGTCGGGCGGCGTGTGGCGCAGAGCGTTCTCGATCAGGTTGATCGCGAGGCGGTGGAGCTCGTCGCGCGAAGCCTCGACGACGACGGGGTGGACGTCGAGGGAGATCTCGTGCTCGGAGCTGACGGGGCCGAGCTCGGCGGTTGCCTCCACGACGACCTGCGCCAAATCGCACGGCTCACGAGGTACGACCCGTCCGACGTCGGTGCGGGCCAGCAGCAGCAGGTCGGCGACGAGTCGGCGCATGCGCCTCGACGAGCGCAATGCCGAGCGCGCCGCGTCGGCCTCTTCGCCGTGAAGGGACTCGACGAGCAACTCGAGGTTCGCGAGCACGCTCGTGAGCGGCGTACGCAACTCGTGCGATGCGTCGGCCACGAAGCGGCGTTGGCGGGCGAGCATCGCCTCGGTCTCGGCGTGGGCGGCATCCAGCTCGCGCAACATGCCGCCGAGCGTGCGGGCGAGCTCGGCGACCTCGTCGTCGGCCAGCGGCTCGGGCACGCTGCGGCTGGGATCGCGTGTGCGGGCGATCTGCTCGGCGGTGCTCGTCAGCTCCGCGATCGGCGCCATCGCGCGGCGGGCGATCGTCATCCCCGCGAGCAGCGCCAGCGCCGTCCCGGCGAGCACACCGAGCACGAGCAGCAGCTCGACGCGAGCGATGGTGGCGTTCACGTCGGACGCGGGACGGCCGTACTGCACGTAGATCACCCCGAGCGGTTCCCCGGTGCCGGCGATGCGAATCACCGACGGGTGACTGACGACCGAATACCCTCGCACTGTATGCAGCTTGCTCTGAGGCGCCCCGAGCGCGGGTGCGTTGGCAGGCGTCTGCGCGATCACGGCGCCGCCGTAGGCGAGCACCTTCATCACCGGATGGCCCCCAACGATGTCGGCGAGCGCGGCGAGCGTCGGTTCGATTTCGAGTTGCGTGTAGTTGCTCGCTCTGACCGTGACGTGCAGCTGGGCGGTGATTTGTTCGCCGGTCTGAACCACCTGCCGGTTGAAGTCCGAGCGGATGCGATGGACGGTGAGCGATCCGACGACCAGCGCGAAGGCGCACAGGATCGTGAACGTCAGCAGCGCCGATACGCCCGCCAGGCGGGTGCGGATCGGCAGGCGATCGAACGCGGCCGAGAAGCGCGCACCGACGCGCGCGAGGGTCGAGCGCCAGGTGCGCAGGCGCGCGACGGGCTGCCTAGGCGCGGAGGACGTATCCGGCTCCCCGGATCGTGTGCAGCAGGCGCGGCTCTCCGTCTGCCTCGAGCTTGCGGCGGAGGTTCGAGACGAACACCTCGATCGTGTTGGTTATCGAGAAGGGGTCATAGCCCCAGACCTCGTCGAGCAGGCGCTGGCGGGAGATGACGATGCGCTCGTTGCGCATCAGGTACTCGAGCAGCTCGAACTCGCGCTGGGTGAGCTCGATCGGACGATCGCCGCGGGCGATCTCGTGCGTGTCGACGTTCAAGGAGAGATCGCCGACCCGCAACGGCGCCGACCCGCGCGGAGGACGGCGCCGCAGCAGGGCGCGCATGCGCGCGAGCAGCTCCTGACGCTCGAACGGCTTGACCAGGTAATCGTCGGCGCCGGCATCGAGTCCCTCCACGCGCGACTCCAGCGCGTCGCGGGCGGTGAGGATCAGGATCGGCACGTCGTCGTCGCCGCGCAACCGGCGGGCGACCTCGATCCCGTCGAGCTCGGGGAGCCCGAGGTCCAAGATCACGAGGTCTGGCGCGAACGTGCGGCCGTGCTCGAGCGCGGCGTTGCCGTCAGCCGCCGCGCGCACCTCGTAGCCCTCCATGCGCAGCGAGCGCTGGAGCGCCTGGGCGATGTCCTCGTCGTCCTCGACCACGAGCACCCTGGGGGCGCGGGAGAAGTCGCTCATGTCAGCCAACGTATGTAGCGGTTTGCACTAAAGCGATGGTAAGCCCCAGGCCCCGCATCCGCGGGACCGAGCGACCGAATGGTCGGATGAACGATAGTAAGGGCCCGAGCGCACAAAAGCCGGTTACCCGAGCGCGAAGGCAGGTACTCGGAGACCGGCGTCGAAGCCTGGCTCGATGGCCGGCACCCGTAAGAACGCAAAGCGCCAGCCTGCCCGCAAGCGATCGGCCCGGGGGCACACAGCCCGAAGGGCTGGGTCGGGACGTTCGTCCGCGCGCGCGCGGCGCGGACGACGACGCGGCTCAATCGGTTTCCGTGGCGGCCTCGCGCTGCACTGGCCCGTGCTCGACCAGAGCCAGCGCGATGTGCTCGGCCTCGGCCTCGTGGCCCTCGGAGCGTTCATGGGCTTCGTCCTCTACGGCCACTGGGATGGCGGGCGCGCGGGACACGGCCTGGCTGTGGCGCTCGGCTGGTGTATCGGCGAAGCCAGGTCGCTCGCTCCAGTCGCGCTCGTGGTCGGCGGCGGGGCCATGCTCCTCGCTCAGGTGATGCCCGCCCGGCGGCCTCTGCGCACGGGCGGACTGTGCCTGTTTGCGGCCGTGACGCTCGCGCTGGCTGCCGGGACGCTCGGCGTCAGCGACGGCACGCCGGCTCACGGGCCAGCCTCCGAGCAGTGGCGCTCGGCCTTCCTGCAAGCTCACGGCGGGATCGTGGGCCAGGGACTCTACTGGGCGGCCCACCGGCTCGTGCAGACCTTGGGAGTCGACATCCTCGTCGTGTTCCTCGCGCTCGTCGGCGCCGTGCTCCTGACCGGCGCTTCGCTCGCCGCCGCGCTGCGCGCCGCCGGCAACGGATTGATCGACACCACACGCGTGCTGCGCGCGCAAGCCGTCGCGTTCGAGCGTGCCTCCCGCGGCATCCTGGACGAGTGGGCGCCGCGCACCCAGGCCGAGTCGGCGTGCTCGGACGTCGAGCAGATGCGCCCGCCGGACCCAGCGCCGCAGGAGCTGATCGTGCGCGCCACCCATGTGGAGGCGCCCTCCCAGGACGATCTGCTCGGATCGTGGGAGACAGATCCGATCGACGAGATCGAGGGTCCGCCGAGCGAGCCGGATGGGGAGCAGGACACCCTCGGGGGCGCCGCGGGCGAGGAGATCACAGGGGTCGCTCAGGTGGACGCAGAGGCGCTCACCCCCCAGGGCCGCCTGCGCGACGTCGTCACAGACGACCCGAGCTTCGTGTGGGAGCTGCCTATGGCCGACCGCATCTTGGCGCGCTCCAACGCAGAGCAGGCACGCCCAGACACCGCCGGGCAGGAGC
>DASUDH010000016.1:0-2795 GCA_036275675.1 Solirubrobacteraceae bacterium
CCCATGGCGCCACCCATCTGGTGTATGTGCAGCTGCCCCATCGGGTGCGGGATGCCGGGAACGGCGGCGTAGATCGTGTCGATCGCCTCATCGGTCAGCTGCTGCAGGTAACCCGAGCGCCAGTAGTTGCGCGAGCCGCGCGGCGTGCCGGCATCGAACATGCCCTGGATCGCCGTGTACGGCATCGGTCCCAGCACGTCGACCGCAGGCTGGAGGTCGCGCAGCGGACGGAGGTCGTCCTCGGCCCTTCCCTCGGGGTCGAGGTGACAGCAGGCGATCCCGAAGATCGGCTGGCCGACCACCTCGGGCGGCACGAACGGCTCCGGCGGCGCGTACAGGAACGCCGCCATCGTGCACACCTCATCCGGCGCGGTGAGCGACCACTCACGCCAGAACTTGAGGATCTCCGGCCCCTTGTCGGCCGGCCATGCGATCAGTCCTCCGTACACCTGCGAGATCGGATACAGGCGGAATTCGAACTCGGTAACAACTCCGAAGTTGCCGCCCCCACCGCGCAGGCCCCAGAGGAGCTCGGTGTTCTCGCGCTCGCTGGCATGCACGGTCTGCCCGTCGGCGGTCACCAGATCAGCCGAGATCAGGTTGTCGCACGCGAGGCCGTACTTGCGCATCATCCAGCCGATCCCGCCGCCGAGCGTGAAGCCCGCAACTCCGGTGGTGGTGACGAGCCCGCCCGTCGTCGCCAGGCCGAAGGCCTGCGTCTCGGCGTCGAGCTCGCCCCAGGTCAGGCCGCCCTGGGCTCGGACGGTCCGCGCCTCGGAGTCGACCCGTACGCCCTTCATCGGCGAGAGGTCGATCACGAGGCCGCCGTCACACGTCGCATTGCCAGCGACGTTGTGCGAGCCGCCGCGAACGGCGACGTCGAGGCCCTCGCTGCGCGCGAACCCGATCGCGGCGATCACGTCGCTCGTCCCGGTGCAGCGCGCGATCAGCGCCGGCCGGCGGTCGATCATCCCGTTCCAAACACTGCGGGCCTCGTCATACCCCGCATCTCCGGGGAGCACGAGCTCTCCGCGGAGCGCCTCCCGCAGTTCCCTTGTCGTCGCTTCGCCCAGCGAAGGCTGTCCCGTAACGCTGCTCATGCCGCTGCTCCTCTCGGTGTTCTCAATGTCCGAGCGAACTAAAGATTGCGGCCGTTAATCGGCCGTTAGCGCCACATTTGTCAGTTGTCGCGCGGCTGCCCGGCAGAGTTCGACGCCAGCGCGATCGTCGACGTGCTCGAACGCCTCCCGCGCCGCCCTGATGTGATCAGGCACGCGGTCACGGTCCCCCAGCGCAGCATCGATCTCGGCCAACTCCAGCTGGATCGGCCCGCACCAGCCGATGTTCGGAACGAAGTCCGTCCAAAACCTAAGGGCCTGTTCCTGCAGCTCGCGTGCCTCGAGGAGCTGGCCGCTGGCCGCCGCCACGAATCCGAGCAGCATGACCGCCCCGCCGCGCCCTGGCCCGTCGTCGGTGCGGTTGAAAAGCGATAGCGCACGGTCCCCGGTCGCGCGCGCACGCTCGAGATCGCCCGACGCGATGCCTTCGGCAGTCAGCGCGAGTAGCGACAGTCCGATTCCGCGCGCGTCGTTCCCGGCCTCCCGGAGCGCGAGGCTCTGCTCGAGCAGCTCGCGCCCCGTCTCACGATCCCCCTCGTAAACGAGCAGGTTCCCGAGCTGGCACAGGCACTGGGCCGTGCCGAGGTCATCGTTTAGGGCTTCGAACAGCGTCAGGCTCTCTTCAAACAGCCTGCGGGCCTCGACAAGGTCCCCGCAATCCCGGACCGTCGTGGCGAGGTCGCAGAGCGCATACGGGATGGCACTGCCGGGCCGCACCCGCCGTGCCGTCACAAACGTCTGCTCGAGGAAACTCCGGTGCGCTGGGCCCGGCATCCGGCCATAGCCATTCGCAACCGGGAGCAGCACCGGCTCGCCATCGGGTGGGAGTTCCCTGAGCGCCTCGACGCTTCGGGTAATCAGCGCCCGCCCAGGCTCGAACTCGCTCCGAGACGCCCCGATCACACCGAGCGTGTGGAGCACCGATGCGGCGATCGGTGCGAGTCCGGCCCGATCGGCGATCTCCTGGGCCTCGAGACATAAGCGGATCGCCTCGTCGTAGCCCGCGAACACCCACATGATCGTGCCGAGGTGATGCAACTCCTCGCTCAGGGCGCGGTCATCGCCCGTCCCGCGGAAGTGCTCGACGGCCTCTCTGGCGGTATCGACGGCACGGTCGTGATCGCTCGTGCGCAATGCCATCACGGAACGCCCGTGGAGGGCGGCCGCGCGCGTGGCCGTGCGCTCCGGGGCGGCCCGCAGGGCCTCGTCGAGCCACCGCGCGCCCTCGGTGCGCTCTCCACGGTTGTGCCAGAACCGCCAGAGGGCTGCGGCGAGCCGCAGCGCCTCAGAGGGCTCGGAACGAAGTGCGCGCCGGAGTGCCAAGCGCATCTCGTCGGCTTCCAGCTCGAGCCGCAGCCGTGCCGCCGGCTCGTGCGCGGTATGACCGAGCTCCTCCGCCAGTCGTAGGTAGTGTGCGCGGTGACGGCCCTCGAGTAGCCCAGCCTCGCCTGCCTTGCCGAGCTTCTCACGCGCGTAGTGCCGGACCGTGTCGAGCAGCAGGTAGCGAGCCGCGCCGTCGTGTTCCTCGACGACAAGCAGAGACTTGTCGACCAGCCGCGCCAGCACGTCGAGGTCGCCCTCGCAGACGGCCTCGACCGCGGTCAGGTCAAAGTCCCCGGCAAACGTCCCAAGCCGCCGGAACAGCTGCTGCTCGCCGGCGTCGAGCAGTTCGTGGCT
>DASUDH010000017.1:0-2016 GCA_036275675.1 Solirubrobacteraceae bacterium
GCCTGCTCAAGGTGCTGGCCGGGGAGGACGACGCGGCGGCCGGCGTGGTCCTCCGCCGGGGCACGCTCGGCTACGTGCCCCAGAACCCGCGTCCCCGCGGCGAGTCGACGGCCACCGCCCTGGCGCACATCCTCTCGGGCAAAGGGTTGGACCGCGCGCAGGCGCACCTTGCCGAGCTGCACCGCAGGCTCGAGACCGACCACTCGACGGCGGTGCTCGAGAAGTACGCCGACGCCGAGGAGCGCTACCGCCACGCGGGCGGCTACTCCGCAGAGTCCGAGGCCCGGCGGATCGTCACGGGGCTGGGGTTGAGGCTCGACCGGGTCGACCTTCCACTCGGCGTGCTTTCCGGTGGCGAGCGACGGCGTGTCGAGATCGCGCGCGTCCTCTTTGCGGAGGCGGATCTGCTGCTGCTCGAC
The DNA here is from genome assembly GCA_036275675.1 of Solirubrobacteraceae bacterium. Taxonomy (GTDB): domain Bacteria; phylum Actinomycetota; class Thermoleophilia; order Solirubrobacterales; family Solirubrobacteraceae; genus Palsa-744. The sequence goes on from DASUDH010000017.1 coordinate 420, forward strand.
GAGCCGACCAACCACCTCGACAGCGATGCGAAGACCTGGCTGATGGACTTCCTGCGCGACTACCGCGGCTCGGTGATCGTCGTCAGCCACGACCTGGGGCTGCTGGACAAGTCGATCACGCGCGTGCTGCACCTCGACGCTGGCAGGCTCATCGAGTACCGCGGCACGTACTCGCAGTACCAGGCGGCGCGCCGGCTCGAGGAGAAGCGCCTGACTTCGCTGGCCCACCGCCAGGAGGCTGAGATCCAGCGCCTCAGCCTGCTCGCCGAGGTGATGCGCCGCCAGACGGCGAAGCGCGCGAAGCAGGCGAAGTCGATCTTCACACGCGTCGAGCGCATGAAGGCCGAGCACGTCGCCGCCCCGCGCCGCGAGCGGAAGATGAAGATCAGCTTCCCGGAGCCGCCGCACGCGGGGCGCCTGGTGCTGCACGTCAACGGCCTGGCCAAGGGCTACGGCGGGCCGCTCGTCTTCAGCGGGGTGTCGTTCGAGGTCGAGCGCCGCGAGCGCCTGCTGGTCATGGGCCTGAACGGCGCCGGCAAGACGTCGCTGCTGCGCATCCTCGCGGGCGAGAGCGCGCCGAACGCGGGCAGCTTCCGCCTCGGCCACGGTGTGTCTCTCGGCTACTACGCGCAGGAGCACGAGGGCATCCGCGCGGGCGTGCCCGTGCTGACGCACATGCGCGAGCAGGCGCCCGACGCGGAGGAGCGCGTGCTGCGCGCGCTGCTCGGGATGTTCGGGCTCACCGGCGACATCGCGCGCCAGGACGCGGGAACGCTGTCGGGGGGTGAGAAGACCAAGCTGGCTCTCGCTCAGCTCGTCGCCGGGCGCCACAACCTGCTGCTGCTCGACGAGCCGACCAACAACCTCGACCCGCCGTCGCGCACAGGCGTCGCCCACGCGCTGGCCGAGTGGCCGGGGACGATGGTGATCGTCAGCCACGACCCGGAGTTCGTCGAGGCGTTGCAGCCCGGGCGGGTCATGTTCATGCCCGAGGGCCGCGTGGATTACTGGGAGGAGGATCTCCTCGACGTCGTCTCGATGGCCTGACGCTGGAGAATTGAACGGATGAGCGTGGAGGCACGTGAGGTCGTCATGCCCGACCTGCAGGGCGCGGAAGAGATCACCGTCGGCGCGTGGAGCAAGGCGCGCGGCGAGCGCGTCGCCGAGGGCGAGACCCTGATGGAGGCGCACACCGACAAGGTCAACGCCGAGATCCCCTCGCCCGTGGCCGGCGTGGTCGAGGAGCTGCTGCTCGAGGTCGGCGACCCGGTGAAGCCAGGGCAGGCGATCGCACGGATCCTGACCAGATAGATGCGCTTCGCGCGCTTCGCGCCGGAGTAAGGGTTTGAAGGTCGCCGTCATCGGGGGCGGCGTCATGGGCGCCGCGACCGCGTGGAGGCTCGGCAAGCGTGGCGTCGAGGTGACGCTCTTCGACCGGCACTCGCCTCCGCACGCGCTCGGCTCGTCGCACGGCGAGTCGCGCATCATCCGCACCGCCTACTTCGAAGGCCCGTGGTACGTGCCGCTGCTGCAGGAGGTCTTCGGCCTGTGGCGTGAGCTCGAGACCACGAGCGCAAAGAAGATCCTGACGATGACG
>DASUDH010000018.1:0-3710 GCA_036275675.1 Solirubrobacteraceae bacterium
AGGACACCTAGTCCGCGACCAACATCGATCCGGCGTTCACTGAAAGCGGCGAATCGCCAGGCCTTTGCGTGCGTTGCGGCGCGATCCCGGTAGAGGAAACGCGGAGCGAGCGTAGAAATATTGTGACGACAGTTGCAATCCTCGCGCGACGAAGGCAAGGTGCGCTTGGATTCAGCCCCATCCACGATCTCCGGGGGGAGTCAACGCAATGAGCTTCGATGTCAGTCGTTTGCGCCGCAGCGATTGGATAACAGGCGGTGGCGCCGTCGCATTGTTCGTGTTCCTGTTCTTCTTCAAGTGGTTTGGCGGCAGCGTCAAAGGCGTGGTCCCGGTCGGAGGCTCCGTCAGCTATGGCTCGAGCTCGACCGGATGGGACACCTTCACCAACAGTCGCTGGATCTGGCTCATCACGATCGTCGTGGCGGTCGGCGCCGTCGTGCTCGTCGCGACCCAACGCAAGCTCGACAGCCCAATCCAACTGAGCGCGATCGTCGCCGGACTCGGAGCGCTCTCCACGCTGCTGATCCTCTACCGCATCATCCACCACCCCTCGGGTGGGGCCTCGTTCGCCGGCGCGTCCTTCAGCTATGGCATCAAGATCGGGATCTGGCTCGGGTTGATCGCCGCGGTCGCGATCACGTACGGCGGGTATCTGCAGATGAGCGAAGAGGGAACGTCGCTGTCCGACGTCCGCGATCAGGCGGGGCGTGCCGTGGGCAGCTTCACCGAGAGCTCTTCCCCATCCGGCGGCGAGGCCCCGGCCGCGGGCTCCCCGACGCCATCGGCGTCATCCTCGCCGAGCTCCGAGCCGCCGCTTCCACCGCCCGGCGAGGGCGGCTTCTAACCCGACGACACGGGGCGAGGCTTCCCTGCGGTCCTCGCCCCATCCGTCGGCGCCACCCGAGCCCGCGTGTCCACGGAGCGTCCGACCGGCGCTCCGTAGAATGCGGCGTCATGATCGACCGCGACGAGGTCCTCCACGTTGCAAGTCTGGCGCGCCTGCGCTTGAGCGATGCCGAGATCGAGCCGATGGCGCGCGAGCTCTCCGCGGTGCTCGACCACATCGCGAAGATAGCTGAGCTCGATCTCGACGGCGTCCCTCCGACCACGCACGTCGCCGAGCTGACGGGACGGTTGCGCGCCGATGAGCCGCGCGAGTCGCTCGCGCGCGAGACCGCGCTCGCGCAAGCGCCCGCCGTCAGCGGCGAGGGCTTCCTGGTCCCGAGCCCGCAGGCATGAGCGCGACCGGCCTGCTCGATCTGACCGCCGTCGCGGCGGCGCGGGCGCTCGCGTCCGGCGAGATAGCCCCGGCCGAGCTGTTCGACGCCTACCGGGCGCGCGCGCAGGCCGACGAGTTGAACTGCTTCACCTGGGTAGCAGATGGCGAGGTGCCACGGCCGCCGCTCGGATCGCCGCTCGGCGGGGTTCCGCTCGCGGTCAAGGACCTGTTCTGCACCGAGGGCGTCCCGAGCCAGTCTGGCTCGCGCATCCTCGAGGGATACCGCCCGCCCCATACGGCCACCGCTGTCGAACGGCTCGCGGCGGCCGGCGCGCCGCTGCTCGCGAAGACCAACCAGGACGAGTTCGCGATGGGCTCCTCGAACGAGAACTCCGCATACGGGCCGGTGCTGAACCCGTGGGATCACGGGCGCGTGCCCGGCGGCTCCTCGGGGGGAAGCGCGGCTGCGGTGGCGGCGGGCCTCGCCCCGTGGGCGCTGGGGACCGATACGGGCGGCTCGGTCCGCCAACCGGCCGCTCTGTGCGGGATCGTCGGCCTGAAGCCGACCTACGGCGCGGTGTCGCGCTACGGGATGATCGCGTTCGCCTCCTCGCTCGACCAGGCGGGGCCGCTCACACGCGACGTGACCGACGCCGCGCTGATGTTGCGCCACATGGTCGGCCGCGACGAGCGCGACGCCACCTCGCTGCCCTTCCCACAGGAGATAGCGCTACCGAGCGCCGAGCGTCTCGACGGTGTGCGGCTCGGCGTGCCCCAGGAGCTCACCGGCGAGGGCATCGACGCCGGCGTGCTCGACGCGTTCAGGACGGCCCTGGACCGCGCCGAGCAACTCGGCGCGAAGCTCGAGCAGGTCGGCCTGCCGCACGCGCCGCACGCGCTGTCCGCCTACTACGTGCTCGCGCCGGCCGAGTGCTCGTCGAACCTCGCGCGCTTCGACGGGGTTCGCTACGGGCTGCGCGCCGAAGATGGCGGCGACCTCATCAGCATGTACACGCGCACGCGCCACGACGGCTTCGGGGCCGAGGTCAAGCGCCGGATCATGCTCGGCACCTACGCGCTCTCCTCCGGCTACTACGACGCCTATTACGGGCGTGCCCAGCGCGTGCGCACGAAGATCGTCGAGGACTTCCGCAGCGTGTTCGAGCGCGTGGACTTCGTCGTCACGCCCACAAGCCCCACGGTCGCCTTCGAGCTCGGCGCCAAGACGGGCGATCCGCTGGAGATGTACCTCAACGACTTCTGCACCGTCCCCATGTCCCTCGCCGGCGTCCCGGCGATCTCGATCCCGTGCGGCTCGAGCGGCGCCGAGCAGGGCTTGGGACCGCACGGCGCCGGCCTTCCCGTCGGATTGCAGCTCGTCGGGCCCGCGTTCAGTGAGAACCGCTTGCTCGACGCGGCGTACGCGCTGGAGCAGACCTTCGGCTTCGACTCGACCCCGGCGCGCGCATGACCGACTACGAGCCCGTCATCGGCCTCGAGATCCACGTCCAGCTCTCGACGCGCACGAAGATGTTCTGCGGCTGCGAGCTATCGTTCGGCGAGCCGCCCAACACGCGCACCTGCCCCGTGTGCCTCGGCCTGCCCGGGGCGTTGCCGGTGGCCAACGCGCGAGCCGTCCACTTCGGCTTGATGATCGGGATGGCGCTCGGCTCAGAGCTCGCGCCGCGGTCGATCTTCCACCGCAAGAACTACTTCTATCCGGACCTGCCGAAGGGCTATCAGATCTCCCAATACGACGAGCCGCTGTGCCTCGGCGGCGGCCTGGCCGAGGTGCGCATCCATCGCGTCCACCTCGAGGAGGACGCCGCCAAGCTCGTGCACGTCGGCTCCAGCGGGCGCATTCACGCCTCGGACGCGAGCATCGTGGACTTCAACCGCGGCGGCACGCCGCTCGCGGAGATCGTCACAGAGCCCGACCTGCGCTCGGCTGACCAGGCGGGCGAGTGGTTGCGGCTGCTGCGCACGACGCTGCGCCAGCTCGGCGTCAGCGACGTGAACATGGAGGAGGGCTCGCTGCGCTGCGACGCCAACATATCGCTGCGCCCCGCCGGCTCGAGCGAGCTCGGGACGAAGACGGAGCTGAAGAACATGAACTCGTTCCGCTTCATCGAACGGGGCATCCGCGCCGAGATCGCACGCCAGGAGGAGATCCTCAGGACGGGTGGCAAGGTCGTGCAGGAGACGCTCCATTTCGACCCCGACACCGGCAGGATCACAACGCTTCGCTCCAAGGAGGAGGCCCACGACTACCGCTACTTCCCGGAGCCCGACCTCGTCCCGGTCGACGTGACCGACGAGATGATCGCGGCGGCGCGAGCCGAGCTGCCCGCCGAGGCACAGGGGCTCGTCGAACTGGGAGATCTGGTAGCCCTTCGGCAGGTCGGGATAGAAGTAGTTCTTGCGGTGAAAGATCGAGCGCGGGGCGATCGTGCAGCCGAGGGCGAGCGCAATCATCAGGCCGAAGTGGACG
>DASUDH010000019.1:0-9644 GCA_036275675.1 Solirubrobacteraceae bacterium
CAGCACCGCGAAGGTCAGGTACGGGTTGCACGCCGGGTCGGGGCAGCGCAGCTCCATGCGGGTCGCCTGCTCCTTGCCCGGGTGATACAGCGGCACGCGCACGAGCGCCGAGCGGTTGCGGCGCGACCAGGCGGCGTACACGGGCGCCTCATAGCCGGGGACGAGCCGCTTGTAAGAGTTGACCCACTGGGCGAAGATCGAGCAGATCTCGCGTGCGTGCTTGAGCTGACCGGCGATGAACGCCTTGCCGACATCGGACAGGAAGTACTGGTCGTCGGCGTCGTAGAAGGCGTTCTTGCCGCCGGAGAAGAGCGACTGGTGGGTGTGCATCCCCGAGCCATTCTCGCCGAACAGGGGCTTGGGCATAAACGTGGCGTGCCAGCCGTACTTGACCGCGTACTCCTTGACGGTGATGCGGTAGGTCATGCAGTCGTCGGCCATCTTCAGGGCATCGGCGTAGCGCATGTCGATCTCGTGCTGGGAGGGACCCACCTCGTGGTGGGTGTACTCGACGTGGATGCCGAGCTGCTCGAGCGCGAGCACCGTCTCACGGCGCACGTCGGTGCCGGCGTCGAGCGTCGTCAGGTCGAAGTAGCCGCCTTCGTCGAGCACCTCGGTGGACTTGGAGTCGCGGAACAGGAAGTACTCGAGCTCGGGGCCGACGTTGAACGTGTCGAAGCCCATCGCGTGCGCGCGCTCGAGAGCGCGCCGCAAGACGTGTCGAGGATCGCCCTCGTAGGGGTTGCGCTCAGGGGTGATGACATCGCAGAACATCCTGCCCACGCCCTGCTCTTCGGGCCGCCACGGCAGCACGGCGAACGTGGAGGCATCTGGCATCGCGATCATGTCGGACTCCTCGATCGCGTTGAACCCGGTGATCGAGGACCCATCGAAGCCCATGCCCGCCTCGAACGCGTCGTCGAGTTCCTGGGAGTTGATCGAGAACGACTTCAGCTGACCGAGGATGTCGGTGAACCAGAAGCGGATGAAGCGGATGTCGCGCTCCTGCACGAGCGCCTTGACGTCAGCCGCGGTCTTGGGCAGATCGGCCATCGACGGGACTTTAGCCGTGCTCAGCCGTGCGCGCTGAGCACGGCGGCGAGCACGAGCAGGAAACCGAGCGCGACCGCCCAGGCGGCGATCCGGTCGGGGCGCGGTCCGATGCGCCGGACCGTGCGCGGCCGCGCGCGGCCGCGCACATCGCGCGCGGTGGGGCCGCCGATTCCTGAGACACCACTCCTGACGAGCATGAGATGGCGACCCGGCTGCACCTCGCGTACTCCCCTGTGCGCGGGGTGAGCGGTAGCGGCGCGGACCTGGCCGATCGACGCACGCTGCTCGCGCACGCGACGACGCTCAATCCGCTCACGGACGTCCTCGACGTCGGCCCACCAGGCACGGGCCTCGGCTGCTCGTGGCATCGATCGCGATGCTAACAGCGCTATCGGCGGCTGGCGCTAGTGCCCGGCGACGGCGGCCAGGAAGTCGGCTATCGCTTCGGCATCCTTGCCCTGGTAGAGCTGGGCGGGCATCTGCCCGAGGCCGCGGGCGCGGCCTTCGGCGATCGCGCTCAGGACGAGCGCCTTGCGGCCCGCTTCGGTCGGTATCTGCGACCCGAGCCTGACGTCGAGGTTGGGACCGATGCGTCCCTCGGACTTCGTCGCGGCGAGCGTGTGACAGACCGCGCACGACTGTGCGAACAGCACGCGACCGTGCTGCTGGACGGCGTTCAGGTGGACCCCGCCGACCGCGACGCTCGCCTTGTTGGCGCCGTTGAACGCGAGCACGAGCGCTGGAACGACCAGGCCGAATGCGAACATCGTCGCGACGACCGCCGTCACCGCCCGCTGACCCGCCTTCGACTCGGTGTGCAGCGACTGGCGCGCGCCGCGCGGTCCGCCGCGCATAGCGACGAAGAACACGGCGAGCCCGAGCGCGAGCCAGAAGATAAGAAAGCCGTAAATCATCGCGCGGGACAATATCGGAGCGCTACCCTGGTACGGCGTGAGCAACTTCCTGCGTCGCCTTCCCCTCTCTCGCCTGCTGCTCCTGTGCGCGGTGGTGGTGGCCGTGGGCGTCGGGGCGACGGCGCTGGCGGTCGCGGTCGGCGCAGGCCCTACCCCGCCGCCCAAGCCGCTGGCCGACGCTGTCCACGACGCGCTGTCGGCGCCACGCGTCAGCGGCGTGAGCGCGAGCATCCAGCTCACGAACCATCTGATCGAAGGCGCCAGCCTCGCCGGCAACGGCCGCGAAGCGTCCCAGTTCGCCTCGAGCCCGCTGCTGTCGGGCGCCTCGGGCCGCCTGTGGATCGGCTCTGACGGCCGCGCGCGCCTGGAACTGCAGTCCGATAAGGGCGACACGCAGATCCTGTGGGACGGGAAGACAGTCGAGCTATACGACGCTTCGACGAACACGCTCTACCGCTACACGCCTAAGCATGAATCGGGCGAAGAAACGCTGGCGACGGCAACGGACACGAAGGCTGGCGTCAAGCTCGAATACTCATCGAAGCCCAACACCGACCAGAACGCCAGCTCCAGCTCCTCGACCGGCGGTGCCGACCACAACGAGGTCCCGACGGTCGCGGAAATCGAAGAAGGCATCGCGCGCGCCGGCAAGCACGCCAACGTATCCGGCGCGACGCCGACCGATGTCGCCGGCCAGGCCGCGTATACGGTGAGGGTCTCCCCGCGCGAAAACGGCGGCCTGATCGGCGGCGCCGAGATCTCCTGGGACGCCGCGCACGGGGTGCCGCTGCGCGCCGCGGTCTACTCCACGACCGGCAGCTCGCCGGTGATCGAGCTGACCGCGACCGAAATCTCCTACGGGCCGGTAGCAAGCTCGACGCTCGACTTCACCGCGCCCGCGAGCGCGAAGATCGAAGAGGTCACGCTGCCGGCCAAGCACAGCTCCGGGACGTCCGGCTATTCCCCGAGCGGCGGCAACCCGCCGCACGTCACCACCCACGGCCATGGCCTCGCCGCGATCGCCGTGGTCGAAAGCACCGCCAAGGCGAGCACGAAGGGGTCGGCCAGCTCGCAGCTGGAAGGTCTGCCAAAGGTGAACATCGGCGGCGCGAGCGCGTCCGAGCTGCCGACCGCGCTCGGCACGCTGCTCAGCTTCGAGCGCGCCGGGGTGCGTTACCTGCTCGTGGGCTCGGTCACTCCGAGCGCGATCGAGGCGTTCGCGCGGGGCCTGTGACGTGACGGGCGCCGACGGTACGCAGCCCGTCAGGGCTCGCGGGCTTGTGAAGCGCTACAAAGAGGTCCTCGCGGTCGACCACATCGACCTGAACGTTCAGGCCGGTGACGTGTACGGCTTCCTCGGCCCGAACGGCGCGGGCAAGACGACGACGCTGCGCATGGCGCTCGGCCTTATCGCCCCTACCGAGGGCGCGGTCGAGTTGTTCGGGCGCGACCCGCTGCAAGAGGGCGCGAGAGCGCTTGAGGGCGTCGCCGGGTTCGTCGAGGCGCCGCGCTTCTACCCGTACCTGACGGGACGTAAGAACCTCGAACTGCTCGCCGCGCTCGACGGCGGCGGCGCGCGCGCGCGCATCGACGAGGTGCTCGAGATCGTCGAGCTCGTCCCGCGGGCCAAGCACAGGGTCGGTGGCTACTCGCACGGCATGCGCCAGCGCCTGGGGATAGCCGCGGCACTGTTGCGCCGCCCGCGCCTGCTGATCCTCGACGAGCCGGCAACGGGCCTGGACCCGGCTGGGATGCGCGACATGCGCCTCTTGATACGCCGCCTGGCGGACGAGGGCATCACCGTGCTGCTCTCGAGCCACCAGCTCCCCGAGGTGCAGGAGCTGTGCGACCGTGTCGCGATCGTCGACCGCGGGCGCGTCGTCTACGAGGGCGCCTTGACCGACCTGCGCCGTCAGGGCGGAGCGGGCTATCGGCTGCGCACCACCGACGACGCGCGGGCGCTGGAGCTGATGCGCGCCCGGCCGGGCATAGAGCACCGAGTCAGCGGTGAGCACGGGATCGGCTTCCAGGCGCAGGAGAGCGATGTGGGCGCCCTATCGCTGGCGCTGGGTCACGCGGGCGTCGGGATCCTCGCGCTCACCCCGGAGCTGGCGACGCTTGAGGATCTGTTCTTCCGCTTGACGGAGAGCAACGGCGCTGAGGCATCTCCGCAACGGGACGGTGAGGGACCGGCTTCGCCTGGACAACTGGTGGGTGCCCCATGAGCAGCGTCGCGGCATCCCCGTCTGTGCCGGTCCCGAGCGCAGTGCGCGTGCGCCGGCCTTCGACGCTCGCGGTCTACCGCTGGGAGCTGCGCAAGCTCGTCTCCCAGAAGCGCACGTACATGGGCCTTGGGCTGGCTGTGATCCTGCCGTTGATCTTTGTGCTCGTCCAGAACCTGCACAGCCACCACCGCCACGAAGAGGGCGGCATCTTCGTCTCCCAGGTCACCCAGTCTGGGCTGGCGACCCCGGTGCTGATGCTGCTGTTCCTGTCCGTCTTCATGCTGCCGGTGATAGCCGCGCTCGTGGCCGGGGACATCGTCGCGGCAGAGGACGGCAATGGGACGCTGAAGACGATCCTCACGCGCTCGGTCAACCGCGGCCAGGTGTTCGTCGCCAAGGTGCTTGCCGCTGCCAGCTATGCCGCTCTCGCGGTGTTCCTCTCGGCCGCGGTGGCGACCATCGCCGGTGTGGCCTCGTGGGGCTTTAACCAGATCACCACCTACTCGGGGACGGTCGTGACGGCTGGCGAAGGCCTGTTGCTTGTGTTCGCCGCCAACGCCTGCTATCTGATCCCGCTGCTGACAGTGGCCTGCATCGGGGTGCTGCTGTCCACGGCTACGCGCAACAGCGCGGCGTCGGTCGTGGGCACTGTCGGCTTCGTCATCCTGCTGTTCATCCTCTCCGGGATCCCCGGCCTGGAGGGCCTCAAGCCCTACCTGCTGACCGAACAGTTCGAGAGCTGGCACGGCCTGCTGCGCACCCCGACCGACTGGGCGCCGATCTGGCACTCGCTGTGGGTGTGCTCGCTGTACACCGTCCCTGCGCTGATCGCCGCCTATCTCGTGTTCCTGCGCAGGGACGTCGCGGGCGGATAACAGTGGTTGTCAAGCAGGCCGTCTGAGCGTCGAGGGGCAAGCCTGGCCAGGACACAGGAGCGAAGTGTGCTTTGCACATGAGCGACTGAGGACACCGACCACCGGCTTCGCCGGCGGTGCCCGCGCCGCCCATCGGCGCTCAGACCTCAGCCGACCTCGGCTGGCGTCTCGACCATCCCCACCTCGACCTCGCCCATCAAACGCCGCGCCTCCTTCGGATCGATCAACCCAGCGCCGAGACGACCGGTGGACTCGGCGCCGCAGGCGACCCCGAAGCGCAGACACTGGTCCGGCGCCCGGCCTTCGTAGCGAGCGGCAATGTAGCCGGCGAGGAACGCGTCGCCAGACCCGCGCTTGGCGATCGCCTCGCGCGGTGCGGTGCGTGCCTGGCGCAGGCACGACTTGCCGTCGATCAGCACGTTGGCGACGCAGCCGTCGGCCATTGTCATGATTGCCTCGCGCGGCCCTAGCTCGACGATCTCGCGCACGGCGAGCAGGCGTTCCTCCTCGGCGGCGAACTCGTGGCCGACGAGCTCCTCGGCCTCGAGCACGTTCGGGGAGACGACGTCGGGCTCGGCGCGCACAGCGTGGAGCAGCGGGTCGCCGTCCGTGTCGATCACAGTCGTGACACCTGCCTTCTGCAGCTCGCGGATCAGCGTGGCGTACAGGTCGAGCTCGACGCCGCGCGGCAGCGAGCCGGCGAGCACCACGATCGCCGCGCCGCGGGCCAGGTAGAGCAGCTTGTCGCGGAACAGCTCGACCTCCTGCTCGGACACCGAGGGACCGCGTTCGTTGATCTCGGTCTGCTCGCCGTTGGTGGGGTCGAGCACTGAGGTGTTGGTGCGCGACTCGTCGCGGATGCGCACGAAGTCGTTGAGGATCGCCTCCTCGGTGAGCTGCTCGACGATGTGCGTGCCGGTGGCCCCGCCGGCCAGGCCGGTGGCGATCACGGGCTGCCCCAGCGCCTTGAGGGCGCGCGCGATGTTGACGCCCTTGCCGCCCGCCATCGTGCGCTGCTCTACGGTGCGGTGACGCCGTCCGAGACGGAAGTTGGGCACCGAGAGCGACTTGTCGATCGCCGCGTTGAGCGTGACCGTGATGATCATCTGTCCACCACCTCCGTCTTCCCTGCGTAGCCGGAGCCGGGTGGCGCCGCTGACGCTCCCCAGAGGCTAGCGAACGCGACTGGGGTGAGCATAAGATCTACGTAAATCGCCAGGCGAGCTCTCGCAGGCGCTCGGCCTCGGCGCGCGCGGCGCCGGCCGGGTCGCTGCCGCCGGCCGCGAGGTGAGCGTTCGCGATCGAGCGCGAGGCCGCGATCAGCCCGCCGGCGCGTCCGGGCGCAAACGCGGGAGCCAGGTCCTCGACGACGCCGCCCTGCGCGCCAACGCCCGGCAGCAGGAACACGGCGTGGGGCATCAGCTCGCGGGCGCGCGCGAGGTGCTGGGGCGCGGTGGCGCCGACGACGGCGCCCACGTCGCTGAGGCCGCTCTCCCCCACGCCCTCGCTCCCCAGCTCGTCCACGAGCGCGGCGATCCGCTCCCATACCCGGCCACCGCGGGCGAGCTCGAGGTCCTCGATGTCGGCGGCGCCGGGATTGGAGGTGCGCACGAGCGCGAGCACCCCGGACGTGTGCCCTCCGGGTACGCCGGACTCGCGCGCGGTGGAGACGAACGGCTCGATCGCGTCGGCGCCCATCAGCGGGTTGACCGTGACCGCGTCGGCGTCGAGTCCCCGTACGGAACCGAACGGCGTGTCCAGCGCGCCAGTCAACGCCTGCGCGTAGGCCCGCGCACTCACATCGATGTCGCCGCGCTTGCCGTCGGCGATCACGAGCAGGCCTGCCGCGCTCGCGTGCGCGGCGACTGTCGCGAGCGCGGTCCAACCGAGCGCCCCCAACACCTCGAAGCGCGCCAGCTGCAGCTTGACCGCGACACACGCCGGACCGGCCGCATCGATCAGCGCCCGGCAGTGGATCGACACGGACGCTGCCGCCCGCTGCGCCGGCGAGTAGCCCGCGGGCGCATGAGTCCCCGGCCACAGCGTCATCGGATCGGGGTCCAGCCCGAGCACGATCTGCGACTCGCGCTCGGCCACGCACGAGGCGAGCCTGTCGCCGAAGCCGGCGGCGGAAGCTGGCCCCCCATGGCGGGGGACAGGCGAGCGTGCAGGTTCGGCCACGGCCAGGAAGAATACGGAGGCGATGCCGCTTACCCGCGTCGCCTGGATCGCAACCGTGCTCGTGGCGCTTCTCACCGCGGCGCTGCTGCTGCTGTCCGGCTACACGGGCTACGCGGCCCTCAGCGTCGCGGTGGGAGCGTCGGCCGCGATCAACCTGCTGTAGGGCGACGCGCGCGCAACGACGCGCGCAACGATCGCACGGCCACGGCGCCAGCCGCCATCAGCCCGCCGTGAGCCAAGCGCCCAGCGCGCGCGCCGCGCGGCCACGGTGGCTGACGGCGTCCTTGCGTTCCTCGCTGAGCTGCGCCATCGTCACGCCGCCGGGCTCCTGGTCAGGTATGAAGGCGGGGTCGTAGCCGAAGCCGCCGGCCCCGCGCGGGCTGTCCGCGAGACGGCCCGTGCAGCGCCCTTCGAACACGCGCTCAATGCCTGCCACCGGATCGACATAGGCGAGCGCGCACACGTAGGCGAGCGGACTGCCGGCGGGCGCTTCGTGCAGGAGCTTGGCGAGGTTCTGCTCGTCGGAGGCGCCCTCCCCGGCATAGCGGGCGGAGCGTACACCGGGGGCGCCGCCGAGCGCCGCCGCCTCGATCCCCGAATCGTCGGCGATCGAAGCGCGGCCGGTCGCGACAGCGGCAGCACGAGCCTTGCCGAGCGCATTGCGCTCGAACGTGTCGCCGTCCTCGGGCGGCAGCGAGACCTCGTCGGGCAGTGCGTCGACCTGGATGCCCGGGAGCAGCCGCTCGAGCTCGCGGCGCTTGTGCTCGTTGCGTGTGGCCAGCAGCAGCCGCCCCCCGGCCGCCGGTACGCCCGCGCGGGCGCGCTCGGCGAATTGGTTGTCGCTGTGCCGGGCACCCACGGTCGCCTCAGACGGTGCTCAGCGCCCGCTGCTGGACGATGCGCAGCTCCTCGATGCCGTCGGCGGCGAGCGCGAGCAGCGCGTCGAGGCTGGCGCGAGAGAGCGGAGTGCGCTCGGCGGTGGCCTGCACCTCGACGAGGCCGCCTTCGCCGGTCATGACGACGTTCGCGTCCACCTCGGCGGTGGAGTCCTCGCCGTAATCGAGGTCGAGCAGCACGACGCCCGCGACAATCCCGCACGAGACGGCCGCGATCGAACCGGTAAGCGGCGAGCGCTCGATCCGGTCGTCGCTCTGCAGCTGGGCGCAAGCGAGCGCCAGGGCCACGTAGGCGCCGGTGATCGACGCGCAGCGCGTGCCGCCGTCGGCCTGGAGCACGTCACAGTCGAGGTAGACCGTGCGTTCGCCGAGCGCGTCCAGGTCGATCACGGCTCGCAACGAGCGACCGATCAGGCGCTGGATCTCCACCCCGCGTCCGTCGGGGCGACCCTTGGAGATGTCGCGTGGCTTGCGGTCGCCGGTCGAGGCGGGCAGCATCCCGTACTCGGCCGTCAACCAGCCTCGTCCCTTGCCGGCCATCCAGCGCGGCACGCTCTCCTGGGCGGAGGCTGTACAGATGACACGCGTCTCCCCCATCGAGATCAGGGCCGAGCCGGTGGCGGTGCGCACGAACCCCGGCTCGATCTCGACCGGGCGCAAGTCGCCGGCGGCGCGCGTGTAGCTGCGCTTGCGCACTACCCCACCGACGGCGGCCGGACCGTCCTCGGAGGGGGACCGAAGGTCCGCCTGCGACGGTGGCGCGTCGGAGCTCACGCGAGCGCTCCGACGCTCTGTGGATCGACGCGCTCCACGACGCCGAGCGGCATCTGCAGGAAGCGGGAGCCGAGCTCCCGGAACGCGTCTGTGTCGCCGGTGCACAGGAAGCGATACTCGCCCTCGCCCTCTTCGCGCGGGTTGCACAGCCCGCGCGTGGAGAGCGCGTGCTCGACCTGACGCGCGAGCGCGCCGCCGGAACTGACGAGCTTCACGCCCGGACCGAGCATCCGTTGGAGCATCGGGCTGATCAGCGGGTAGTGGGTGCAGCCGAGGATCACCGTGTCGACGCCAGCCTCGCGCAACGGGGCACAGGCCTCGCGCACGCTCGCGACAGCACGCTCGTCAAACTGCTCGCCGGCTTGGATGATCGACGCGAGCGTCGGGCAGGCGACCGCGTGCAGCGTGACGTGCCGATCGACCGCGCCGACAGCTCGCTCGTAGCTGCCGCTGGCGACCGTGGTGGGGGTGGCGAGCAGGCCGATGCGCCCGTTGCGCGTCGCGGCGACGGCCTGCAGCGCCTCGGGACGCACCACGCCGAGCACGTCCACCCCGAGCGTGGTCTCCATCATGCGCCGCTCGAGGATCGGCATCGCCGCCGCGGTGGCTGAGTTGCACGCGACCACGAGCAGCTTGGCTCGGCGTCGCAACAGCTCCTCGGCGATCTCCGAGGAGAAGCGCGCGAGCTCCTCGGGAGAGCGCTCGCCATAGGGAAAGCGGGCGGTG
>DASUDH010000020.1:0-3146 GCA_036275675.1 Solirubrobacteraceae bacterium
TGACCTCCTCCGCCGGCAACCCGGCGATCCGGGCGTTGTGCGCGTCGGGGTACTGCGTCGTCGAGTGGTTGCCCCAGATCGCGACGTTGGAGATCACCGCCAGGGGCACCTTTGCCTTCTGCGCGAGCTGCGAGCGCGCGCGGTTCTCGTCGAGCCGCGTCATCGCGAACCAGCGGTCGTCCGGGATCTCGGGCGCGTTCATACGCGCGATGTAGCAGTTCGTGTTGCAGGGGTTGCCGACGACCAGGACGCGGACGTCGCGCGACGCAGTTTTGGCGATCGCCTTGCCCTGCGGCGCGAAGATGCCGCCGTTCACGGACAGCAGGTCTGAGCGCTCCATGCCCTGCTTGCGAGGCGCGGCGCCCACCAGCAGCGCCCAGTTCGCGCCTTCGAAAGCCTCCTCGGCCTTGCTCGTCAGCTCCATGCCCGCGAGCAGCGGGAACGCGCAGTCGTCGAGCTCCATGGCGACGCCCTCGAGCGCCTTCATCGCCGGCTCGACCTCGAGCATGCGCAGGACTACTGGCTGGTCCGGCCCGAACATCTGCCCGGACGCGACGCGGAACACGAGCTGGTAGCCGATCTGGCCGGCCGCCCCCGTGATCGCGACCTGGATGGGCACGCGCCCTCCGCTCATATGCCAGAAATGCTATCGAGTCGAAGCGTCAGCGGGAGGCGAGGGCGACGGGGGCGCAGGCGAAGATCGCGACGATGACCACTCCTGAAGCGAAGAGAAGGACCGTTTTCCCGACGATGCGCCCCATGCCACGTTCAACGTGGCAGCCGGGCGGAGGGTTACCGGAACCCCTCGCCCTCGGGCTCGAAGAGCTCGTCCTCGGCCAGGCGGCGGGCGAAGCAGAGGAAGCCGGTGTGGGCGACCATGCGGTGCGCGGGCCGCATGCTCCTCCCCCTCACCGTCCAGCCGCGCTGCAGGAGCTCGAAGGCCTCCAGCATCCCGAACCCGCGCAGCTCCCTCAGGCAGTCGAAGAAGCGCTGCACCTGGCTGACGTTCGGGCAGTGCGCGAACACGATCCCGCCCGGCCGCAGCGCCGCCTTGGCCGCCGGCGCGGCCTGCCATGGCTCGGGGAGGTCCAGCAGGACACGGTCCAGCTCGCGCTCCTCCACGCCCTCGTACACGTCGCCCAGCTTCAAGGTCAGGTTCGGCGGCAGCTCGCCGAGGGTCTCGACGATCCCCCGCCGCGCCGCCTCCAGGAACTCCTCGCGCGCCTCGTAGCTGACGACCTGCCCCGACGGTCCGACGGCGCGCAGGGCCGCGAGCGTGAGCGCGCCGGTGCCCGTACCCGCCTCGAGGACTCGAGCGCCGGGGTGCAGGTCGGCGCCGACGATGATGGCGCCGAGGTCTTTGGGGTAGATGGGCTGCGCCTGCCGGCGCCGGCCGGTCACCTGCTCCGCGAACGTCGGCCGCACCGCCAGGAGCCTCGCGCCCAGCTGCGTCGTCACCACGACGCCCTCGGGGCGGCCGATCAGGTCGTCGTGCTGGATCAGCCCGGAGTGGATCGAATGCCTCTCGCCGCGGCGAAGCCGGACCCGGTGCCTCCTCCCCACCTTGTCGACGAGGAGGACGACCTCACCCTCGGACAAAGGCCCCGTCATCCGGGGGCCGGGCGCGCGCAGGGCGCACTCATGGGGCCGGGCGCGCGCAGGGCGCACTCATGGTTTATGTGCGCGGATCAGCGCGTGCCAGTACGCGTGCCACAGCTTGCCGTCCCGTCGCTCGGGGTGCAGCTGGTCGCGCGCCGAACCGTCTGCCGCCTCGATCACCGCCGCCAGCTCGGCCGACAGCTCGGGCCCGACCGCCATGTTGCCCATCCACTCCTCGTAGTTCCAGTCGAGCTCGCGTGCCTCGGCGTGCTCGACCTCGAAGCCCGCGCGGCGCAGAGCGTCGCTCCATTCGTCGAGCGTCAGCGACATGACGTGCGACGGGTCGCGGCGCTTCTCGACCTCGTGGAGCACGTCGCGCGCCGGCAGCGGCGGCGCACAGTCGATGAAAACGGCGTCGTGGTCGCGCTGCAGCACGCGAAACGCCTCGCGCAGGAAGAGCTCGACGTCGGCGAAGTGGTGCGGCGCGGCACGCACGGTGTAGAGGTCGAACGTCTCGTCCTGGAAGGGAAGCCTGTGCGCGTCTCCGATCACCCAGTCGGTGTTGACGAGAGAGCGCTCGGCGGCGATCCGGCGAGCCTGGTCGAGCATCTCGCGCGTGATGTCGAGGCCGACGACGCGGCGAACGTGCGGCGCGAGCGCGAACGCGGTGTTGCCGGTGCCGGTGGCGACGTCGAGCGCGAGGTCGCCAGGCCTCGGCCGGGCGAGGTCCAGCACCTCCTGGAGGCGGATCGCCGACGTGTGGAATGTCGAGCGCGTGTAGTTCGCGGCGACGTTCTTGAAGCTGTCCCTGACGTCGGCCACGGGATGGAGTCTATGCGGCGATGAAGAACGCGGTCACGGCGATCACCACGTAGGCGCCCACGAGCTGTGCGCCCTCGAGCCAGTTGGTCTCACCGTCGAGGGACGTCACCGTGACGATCAGCGTCGCCAGCGCGACGATGCCGATCTCGAAGGGCGTGAACACGAAGTCGATCGGGTGGGAGATCGCGAGGCTGGCGAATACGAGCAGCGGGGCGACGAACATCGCCACCTGGGTCGACGACCCGACGGCGATCTCGACCGTGACGTCCAGCTTGTTGCGGACGGCGAAGAACACGGCCGAGGCGTGCTCGGCGGCGTTGCCGACCACGGGGATGAGGATCAGGCCGACGAAGACCGTCGGGACGTGCAGCGAGTCGATCGCCGCGTGCAGCGAGTTCACCAGCAGGTCGGACTCCAGGCCGACGGCCAGCGCGGCGACCGCGAGCACCACCAGGGCCGCGCGCGTCGACCACGTCGCCTTCTCCCCGCGCCCGGGTGCATGGAAGAGGTGCGCGTGGGTGATGTTGGTGAATGCCAGCGCCGCCAGGTAGAGCGACATCAGGACGACCGCGACGAACAGGCTGACCTCCTCGCGCGCGTCGCTGCCGACCTTCGAGCCGAAGACGAGCATCGCCGGCACGACGAGGCCCGCGACGGCCAGGAGGAGCGACGAAGCGTGCACGCTGGCGCTCCGCGGGTTGAAGTGCATGCTCTTGTGCTGCAGG
>DASUDH010000021.1:0-3329 GCA_036275675.1 Solirubrobacteraceae bacterium
GAGCGACTCCTCTGGTGTGGATACGATTGTCATCTGTCTAGCTCCTCGGTCAGCCAATCGGCGGTGGATAGGGGTACGGCTCGGCCGGCCACCACGAGCGCGGCTGTCTGCGCGAGCTCGGCCCAGCGCGCGTTGACGCGCCCGAGCACGTCGCGGTAGCGCCGTCCGCTCGCGGACGCGGGCACGACGCCCTGCCCGACCTCGTTGCTCACGGCGATCACCGGACCTTGGTGCGCGAGCGCGGCGCTCGCCGCGAGCGCGGCCAGGTGATCGGCCCGCTCGTCGGAGGCGCCGTCTTCGATCAATCCGTGCACCCAGAACGACAGGCAGTCGACGATCGCGCAAGATCCGTTCGGCAGAGCGCTCAGCGACCCGGCGAGATCGCGCGGGCGCTCGACGGTCTCCCAGCCTGGGGGCCGCTCGGCACGGTGACGGGCGATGCGCGACTCCATCTCCGCGTCCGCCGCCCAGCCTGTCGCGACGAACACGACCGGGAGTCCCGTCGCGCGCGCGATCCGCAGCGCGAGTCGTGACTTGCCGCTGCGCGCCCCACCGATCAGGAACACTAGCTCGCTCACGGCAGCGACCGCCGGCGCAGCGGCACGACCACTGTCGCCTCCTCGCACTCCATCACGCGCAGCGGCACGTCGTAGTGCTCTGAGAGGAACTCCTCTCGGAGGATCTCCGCCGGCGTGCCATACGCGACGGCGCGACCCCCGTCGAGCAGCACGATCCGGTCGGCGTACTGCCCTGCGAGCGTGAGGTCGTGCATCGAGGAGACGACCGTCAGGCCGTGCTCAGCGCGCAGTCCGTCCACCGTTTCGAGGACATCGTGCTGGCGGCGCAGGTCGAGCGCGCTCGTGGCCTCGTCGAGCAGCAGGATCGGCGCCTGCTGAGCCAACGCTCGAGCGAGCACCGCGCGCTGGCGCTCGCCGCCGCTCAGCTCACCGACGGGCCGATCGGCGCTCTGAAGGAGACCCATCTGCGACAGGCTTTGCTCGCACGCGTCGCGGTCCGCGACGCCGAGCCCGCCCAGCATGCCGAGGTGGGGGGTGCGACCCAGGAGCACGTAGCGGCGCACGCTCATCCGCTCGGGAGCGACGGGCTCCTGCGGGACCAGCGCGACGAGACGGGCCAGGCGCCGACGATCGAGGCCGCGAACATCGCAACCCGCCACGCGCAGCCGGCCGAGAAAACGGACGAGGCCGGCGAGCGCCCTCAACAGACTGCTCTTGCCCGACCCGTTGGGGCCGACGACCGCCGTCCAGCTTCCCGCATCCGCCCTCAGGTCGAGCTCGTGGATCGCCAGCCTCGCGCCATAGCGGACGCTCAGCGAGCTCGCGAAGATCGCGCTCACCGCGCGGACCTCGCGGTCGAGCGCAGCACGAGCGCGAAGAAGGGCGCACCGAACATGGCGGTGACCACGCCGATCGGCAACTCCGACGGGGAGGCAACCGTGCGCGCGAGCGTGTCGGCCGTGACCAGGAAGCCGGCGCCCACTACGACCGACAGCGGCAGAATCATGCGATAGCCGGCGCCCAGCAGCATCCGGATCGCGTGTGGGACGACGATCCCCACGAACCCGATCAGGCCGCTCACCGCCACAGCCGCCGACGTGCCGACCGTGGCCGCGAGCACGACGACCAGGCGCGTTCGGCGGATGTCGACGCCGAGCGACGCGGCCTCCTCGTCGCCGACGCGCATCACGTCCAGGCGCCAACCGTAGGCCAACAGCACCGCGCCGCTCGGCAGCAGGTAGGGGAGCACGATCAGCACCTGACGCCAGCTCGCGCCGTCGAGCTGTCCCAACAGCCACGAGTAGACGGCCCGGATCTCCTGTGAATGCTCTTGCAGCACGAGCGCTTGCACGGCCGTGAAGAACGACGCCACGGTGACACCCGCGAGCACGAGCGCTCCCGAGCCGGCACTCGGACCGGCCGAGCGACCGAGGCCGTAGGCGATTGCGACGCTCACCGCGCCGCCCGCGAACGCCGCGAGCGGCAGCAGCAGGCTCGAACCGCTGCCGCTTGCGCCGTAGACGATCGCGAGCGTCGCCCCTAGACCGGAGCCGGCGGCTATGCCGAGCAGGTAGGGATCGGCGAGCGGGTTGCGAAAGGCGCCTTGATAGGAGCCGCCGGCGAGCGCGAGCATCGCGCCGACGAGTCCGCCGAGCACGACGCGCGGCAGGCGCAACTGCCAGACGATGCTGGCGGTCAGCGGATCGGCCGGTGGCTTGACCTCGAGCAGCGGCACGTGCGAGCCGATCGTCCGCGCCACGTCCCAGACCGCGACGGGCGTGGACCCCTCGAGCGTCGCCAGCGTGGCGGCGGACAGCGCGAAGCCAACGCAAAGCAGCCACGGCAGGCCGGCGCCGCGTGGCGTGACGCGGCGCGCGATGGCGCCCGCGTCAGCCACCGCGGTGGCGCAGCACGCGGGCGATCGCCGCCACGAACTCGACCGTGCGCGGGCCCCAGCGGGAGGCGATGTCGTCGTCGACCGCCACCACCGCCCCGTCGCGAACGGCGCGCAGCAGCTTCCAGCCTGGGCGTTCGGTGAGTGTGCGGGCGCTCTGTGCGCAGCACTTCACGTCGGCGAGCACGATCAGACCGGGGTTGGCGCGCAGGACGTACTCGCGCGAAAGCTGCGGATAGCCGGACGTCACGGCATGCGCGCCGTCCGCTATGTCGCGCAGCCCGAACAGCCGGTAGACGGCGCCGATGAACGTGTCGGAGCTCGCCGAGTAGGAGTCGGGGCTCAGCTCGTGATAGACGGAGGTCGCGCGCACCGGCCTCACGGACGCGACGAGCGCCGCGATCCGGCGGCGCATCGCGGCGAGAATCCGGCGGGCGGCCGCGAGCCGTCCGGTTGTGGCGCCCAGATGTTCGATCTGCGCGTAGGCTTCGCCGAGCGATCGCGCCGGGGGTTGGACGAGCACGGGAATGCGCAACGCGTGCAGGCTCGCCACGAAACCGCTGTCGTCGCCGGTCGTGACGACCAGGTCGGGACGATAGGCGGCGACCGCTTCGGCGCTCGGGTGCAGCGATGAGAGCTTGCTGTGCGGCGCGCCCGCAGGGTAGTTGGATTGGTCGTCGACCGCCACGACGCGGTCGCCCGCTCCGATCGCGAACAGCGATTCGGTTGCGGTCGCCGAAAGCGACACGATGTGTAGGGGAGCGCCGGCGTGGCCGGCCACGGGGACACCGTGAGCGGGTGCGTGGCTCGCTCCACAGCCGGTTGAGACAGCGGTGCAGACGATCAGCAGGCAGCCGACGGCCTGCCCTAAAGTGGTGTTCTTAAACACAAAAACCTCCGCGTTAGCGAAGGAGGCA
>DASUDH010000022.1:0-3203 GCA_036275675.1 Solirubrobacteraceae bacterium
GGGGACTGATCCGTGCGTACGGAGAGAATGTCGGCCTCACCATCATGAAGCGGTTCGTCAACGCCCTTCCGTCGAACATGCGCGACTGGTACTCGCGGCCGTCGGGCGTGAAGATCGGCTGCGGCAGCGACTCGCAGGATCCGTTCCTGCCGGGCGCGTGCACGGCGTCGCCGACACCGTCGTCGTCGCCCAGCGCCTCGGCGTCGCCGTCGAGCTCCCCATCGGCCTCGCCGTCGGCGTCGCCGTCGAGCTCCCCATCGGCCTCGCCATCGCCGTCCTCATCTCCGCCGCCGCCATCTCCGTCTCCATCACCCAAACCAAGCCCGAGCTGATGCTTGCGATGAGCACACCCGATACCACCTTCATGGACAGCGTCGAGCGCCGCAAGCCAGGCACATCCCTGCGCGGCTACGTCACGCGCACGCTGCCCTACAGCTCGACCATCGTCGTCGCCAACCGCGCGCCGCACGAGCCCCGCCCCGAGGGCGGCTTCACGCGCGGCGCGGGCGGCGTCATCACGGCGTTGCTGACGTTTGCCGAGGTGGCGGGCGCGAACTGGGTCGCGTGCGCGCGGACAGAGGGCGAGCGGGCCTTGGTCGAGCAGCACGGGACGACGTGGGACGCGCCCCTGCTCCGCGGTCTGACCAAGCTCCACTACGCGACGCCGACGGCCGAGCAGTACGAGCAGTACTACTCGGTGATCTCAAATCCCGTCCTGTGGTTCGTGCAGCACTACCTCTGGGACCTCGCCAACCAGCCGGTGATCAACGGCCGCATCCACCGCGCGTGGAAGAACGGCTACGTCGAGGTCAACAGGCAGATGGCGCGGCGGGTCGTCGAGGTCGCGCACGGGCTGCCCGGCCGGCCGATCGTGATGGTCCACGACTACCAGCTCTATCTCGTGCCGCGCCTGGTGCGCGAGCAGCTGCACGGGGCGATCATCCAGCACTTCGTGCACATCCCCTGGCCGACGCCGCAGTACTGGAAGGTGCTCCCGCGAGAGATGCGCGACGCCATCCTCCAGGGGCTGCTCGGCTGCGACATCGTCGGCTTCCAGACCTCGCTCGACGTGCGCAACTTCCTCATGACGTGCGAGGAGAACGCCGGCCTCGCGGTCGACGAGCGGGAGAAGGCGGTGCTCGTCGATGGCCGGGTCGTGTACGCACGGGCGTATCCGATCTCGATCGACGTTGCGAGCACGACGCGCCTCGCCTACTCGCACGGCGTCATGGTCGAGGAGCGCAAGCTGCGCGACTGGCGGCCGGAGCATCTCATCGTGCGCATCGACCGCACCGACCCGTCGAAGAACATCGTGCGAGGCTTCCTCGCCTACGAGAAGCTCCTTGCGCACCACCCGGAGCTCCGCGGGCGAGTCCAGTTCTGGGCCTTCCTTCAGCCGTCGCGCCAGGACGTGGCGGTCTATCGCAACTACGTCCGCAAGGTGCGCCAGGTCGTGCAGCGGATCAACGCCCAGTACGGGGCCGCGGGTTGGCAGCCTGTGCGGCTGGAGCTGGGCGAGAGCGTGCGCAAAGCGATGGCCGCGCTCCGCAACTTCGACGTCCTGCTGGTGAACTCCGTCTACGACGGCCTGAACCTCGTCGCCAAGGAGGGCGCGCTCGTCAATCGCGCCGACGGCGTGATCGTGCTGTCCGAGAACGTCGGAGCGCACGAGGAGCTGCACCAGCACGTGCTCTCGGTCAACCCGTTCGACATCGAGGCGACAGCGAACGCGATGCACCAGGGGATCGTGATGGGGATGGACGAGAGGCAGCGGCGCAACGAGGGCGCGCGCGAGGTGGTGCGGACGAACGACATCGCGCGGTGGATCACGCGGCAGGTGCAGGACATCCGCGACCTGGTGGCGGCGCCGGGGCTCAGGGCAGGCTAGTCACCCGCACGCGCAAGCCCCGGCGCTCCGAAGGCAAAGCCGGTTTAGAAGAAGCCTCTCCGGGCGTACGTCACGTTGCGGAAGAAGATGATCGCCATCAGCCGTGCGAGCACCCACGCGATCAGCATGTAGACGAGGATGGCGATGATGACCGACATCTCGAGCTGCGACTGCTGGTTGCCGATCGTCGGCAGAAGGTTGTGGAAAGGCGCGAGGAAGAAGTCGGTCACGTTGTAGATCCACTGCGTGAAGGCCGCGCCCGTGTTCGCGCCGAGCAGCTTGAGCACGACGCGGATGAGCAGAAGTCCGTCGATCACGCCGAACACCAGGTAGATGACGTCCATCGCCCGGCGCCCGGGGTTGACGGTGCTCACGACCTCGGACGAACCCACCGGGGCGATCGGCCCACCGGGGCCGTCTTCGATGGTTCGGTGACGCTCGACCTCGCGACCGGTCGCGGGGTCGCGCTCGATCTCGCTATCCCTGCGTTCCATGCCAGAAAAACGCCCGGGCGGTTTTAGCCACCCGGGCGGTGCTTGGGGGAGCCGGAGATGTCTGGAGCTAGGACGGATACCAGAGCGGGAGGCTGGAAAGAGCTTCGTCCTGGTCGACGTCGGGATTGGCCCCCGCGCTGAGGACGTACTGCCAGGTGAGCATGTTGCCGCCGCAGCCCGGGTCGTACGGCGAGAAGTTCGGGGCCGCGGTCTTGTTGAACGAGCCGAGAAGGCTGGGCTGGAACGTCCACAGGTCGGAGCCGGTCGCGATCGTGGGCACGGCCGCGACCGCAGCGCACCAGGCGCTCGCGAACTCCGAGCCCTGGGTGCCGTTGCCGTAGAAGACGGGCACGTACCCGGCGTCGTGGATGCCTTCGTACCACCCGTCGATGAAGGCGGAGTCGATGTACGCCGCGCCCGGGCACGCGTCCCCCGGCGGTTCGATGTCGACGGCGAGAACTCGCCCGCGCGGGATGCCGAGGTTGCGGGCGGCGGCGACCGCGGACACCGCGTAGGAGTGGCCCGTGGCGTAGGACGACACGGCCGAGCAGTCGTAGTCGTTGTAGATCGGCAGGATGCCAAGGTGCTGCCGGGCGGCGAGCGCCACCTCGGACGAACTGATGCCAGGGCAGACTGTGTTCGTCAGGTAGCGGCCCCAGAACTCGGGCGTGCCGAGGTGCGAGACCACCGACGGATAGAGCTCTTGGCCGGAAGGGTCGCCGGTGAACGCCTTGCAAGAGTCGACACCCCACAGAAGGTGCGTCGGCTCGACGACGGCCGACTTCGCCTGCACGTCGACCAGCGGAAGCGGCGCCGTGGCG
>DASUDH010000023.1:0-16038 GCA_036275675.1 Solirubrobacteraceae bacterium
CTCCGTGTTCCGGCGCATGCGCCAGCCGGGGGATCGCGGCTGCCACGACTGGCCCTCGGCTCGTGCTCGTCCTGCTGGGCTGCCGTGCGATCGAGCTATCCTGTTCGGCGCCGCGCGCTTTGAGCGACTGCTTGTAAACTAGCGCGTGGTCGCGTTCCTCGTACAGTTTGCGCGAAAACGCGTCCATTCCAGGGTGTGAGCCCGTCGAGGTTTTGGACCCCGTCAATAGACCATCTCGCTCTCTAACCGGAAAGCCGTGTCGCACAACGGCGATGGGCGAACGGGCCAGACGCCGACTTGGCCGCTCCTTTCTGACGAAGTTCATATAGAGCCCTGAGCCTAATCGCTGTGTGGAAGACAGGCCCCGCAGCGCGATCGGCGTCCCGCCCGCCCATGCTCGGGTAGAACGCCTACGCGCCTCGGAGCCGCAACGCCATTTCTCGTCGGTCAAGCGGCGCTTGCTATACGCGGTCAACTGCTATTTGGTGAACAGTCCCCAGTTTTCCCTGAGCGTAAGCCAGAGTTCGGATTGTCCTTCGAAAGTCGTCACGGTGTTCCCTCCCCATTCCAGGGTGGTCGATTCATTCGTCAGGGAGCCGCCTGATTCGATCCAGATTTTTGCGATCAGTGTGGATGGAAAATGTATTTCCAGGACTTCTGTAGCCGCTGGTTCTGCCCCCACGGTAATCGTCGCCGCTTTGCTGAGCGCTTCGGCGACCACCGAACCTCTCAAGACGGCCGACGTTATTACAGTACAGGTTCCTTCGAACGACACATTCGCTATTTCAACTCCAGATTCTGGCTTGTACAAGACTTGGATCTTCCCTTTGCGTTCTGCTTCACTGTATCCAAGGGTATTCTTGAGTGGGGCGGTGGTTATTTTGTTGCCGCGTACATTGCACCCGGCGCCGTTGCCTGTTTGCGTGCAGCCTGTGAGTTCAAACCTCTCTTTGCTTGTGCCGGCATTACCCCCTGTCGAGCCATCGATCGTCGAACCGGTTACGAATTGCGAGCCAGTGCATGTCACTGTGATGACTGTGCCTCCTATGCTTGCTTTTAGCACATAGTTTTTAATCGTCGTCTTGACTTCTATCCCTCGCGTTTGGCCGCTCGGTAGCCTAGTTCCGGCAACCTTGTAGAATGGCCCTTCGGCTGCCAGGGCCGAACTGGCCATAATGCAAGACATAATGGAGAGGGTGACCGCGCAAAGCGAGGTGACCTTCATGCCCTTCATGGTTGGTTGCTCCTTCGGATTGATTTATTGGTTTGGAGTCATCGTGATGACGCATCACAAAGATAGCAATCTATTAGATTGATTGCGATGCTTCACCATATCTCGACGCTCTCATCGCCTGATGGAGGCCCTGTAGCTGGCAGGTTCTATGCGCGAGCGCCGTCAAGCGCTTGGCCTCCTCGGCCTTTATCCCACCATAGGTCTCCCGCCACCGGTTGAACGTCGCCTCCGAGACTTCGAGATGGTGCAGCGCCTCGACGAGATCTTGACCTTCGCTCAGAAGACATTCGCCCTCCCCGATCTTCCTGACCGCCTGCTCCCACGTGTGCCTGCATCGCTTTATGATCGTGTCCATCCTTCCATCCCATCACGGGAAACACGACCACGCGTCCAACCTGGCTCACTTTATGGGACCCTGTCAACCGTCCGGGCTCAAGCTAAGTCACCGACCAGTCTTCAGCGTGATCTTCTCTTACTTGCCAAGATCTCCAGAACGCACGCTACCTTCGCGCGGGGAAAGACGATGTCAACTTGGCAGCGCAGTCCTTCTAGGAGGAAAAGGCTCGTGCGGTAGCGTAAGCCGCGGCGGTGTAGCTCACGGCGAAGTGCCAGCTCAGGCGCGGCGCGTTGCGAGAAGGCTGCTCTTTCAGGCGTGTAGCCCGAACAGGACGGCCAGTGCGTCGTCAAGGGTTTGAAGTTCCTCGCGGCTGAGATGACCGAGGCTGCCTGTGATTGACTGGGCGTCGAGCACGCGGACCTGGTCGGTCAGCACGCGGGTGGTTGTTCCGGAGAGGTCGATCACGGGACGGAACGTCGCGGGAGCGGCAGAGCGTGAGGTCGGGGCGACGAGCACCGTGCTGAGCGCGAGCAGGTCGTCGCTCTGGACGATCACCGCCGGGCGCGCGCCCTTCTGCTCGTGTCCGCTCGCGCGCCGGGGAGCCGCGACGCGGACGACCTCACCGCGGACCATCACTCCTCGGGCCAGGCCGGCGTAAGCTCCTCGAGGTCCGCGGCGAGCGCCGCGAGCGCGCGACGGTCGGCGGCGTTACCGGCCAACCGCGAAGCCTCCTCGCGCAGCGCCGATCGCTGCCGGCGACGGGCGCGTGCTTCTACGAGCGCCAGGCCTGGGCTTGCAGCTCGCGCAGCCCCGCCAGCGAGCCGTCGAAGAATCCGAATGAGATCACGATGTTCTCGTCTTCGAGGTCGCGCACGTGGTAGATGCGTTTCCAGCGAGCCGTCACCTCGGGGGCGCATCGCCTGGATCCAGCCAGCGCGGAACGCGTCATAGGAGCCGGGCTTCAAGCGGCGGGCGGTCAGGTGCAGATCATCGCATCGCCTCCTTTGATTGTGTTGGTGGTTGCCTTTCAACCAGCCTCGCACACTCCTTGGAGGCGCTGCCGAGCGGCGTCGCTGTCGCTTGGCCGTGACGACCCACTCGGCGCATCGCCACGTCGGCAAGAAACGTTGCAATCCTGCTCATGTGATGCATCTTGCATCCTGACCTGGTAGCTTGACCCGCGTTCGTGCCGAGTCCTTGTCCCCACGGGGGTGAGGAGCGGGGGACCCAGTGCAGCCATCCGGCTGCGGGGGCGAATCGTCACATTTGTGGCGTAGCGTACGTACGCGAGCCCGACAGCTAACCCCGTAGGCGCCCTGAGATACCGAAAGGACGCCGTTCACATGTCGGGACTCCCGCGTGATCTTGCTGCCCCTGAGCCCTGGGAGGCTTCGCTCGCTCGCTCGCTCGAACGCCGCGAGCAGGTCGCCCACAGGCGCACCGGCGACTCCGCCATGCGGCTCTCCAGTCTTGTCGACGCCCGCAACCGCCTGCTGGCCGATCGGGGATCCCCCCGATCCCCGATCGGTCTGCGCAACCTCGCCGACAGCGAGCCGTGGGATCTGTCGTTGCTGCGCTCGCGCACGCGCCGTCGCGCCGCCGAGCTGCAGTTCGTCCCGACCGCCACGCGCGCACGCCGGGTTTCGCTGGGCACGCTGGTCGCGATCGCCGCGGGCCCCGCGGCCGGTCTGGCCGACGCCAACGGGACGCCCCACACCAGCGTGCCCACGGCGCCCGAGCCGCCCACGACGACCAAGCACCATGTCCAGCTCCAGAGCGGCAGCGAAGGCAGACAGGTTCGCATCCTGCAGCATGCCCTCGGTATCGCCGTCGACGGGGTGTTCGGACCGCGCACGGAAGCGGCCGTACGCGCTTTCCAAGCGCGTCACGGGCTGCGGGCCGACGGGGTCGTCAGAGCGAAGACGAGCGCCGCCCTGGCCGGCAGCGAACCGGCCGTCGCCTCTACAGCGTCAGTCGTCACGAGCGCCACGGCCCAGGGTACGGCAGCCGGCGCCGGCAAAAGCGCGAGCAAGACGGCCATGAACCCCGTCGTTCGCCTACAGCAAGCTCTCCATGTCGAAGCCGACGGTACATTCGGGGCTGAAACCGAGGCCGCGGTGAAGCACCTGCAGGCGCATCACGGCCTCGCCGTGGACGGCGTCGTAGGCCCGGAAACGTGGAGCGCCCTCGGCATCAACGAGCACACAACGCTCCACCCGCCCCGCGCGATCCATCACGCGAGCGCGAGAACCGCGAGCGCCCATACGTCGACCGCAAGTCACACGAGCGGTCACAGCTCGCGCACAACCAGTCGCACGGATGCGATCCGCCGCCTGCAGGAAGCTCTCCATGTCGAA
Source organism: Solirubrobacteraceae bacterium (assembly GCA_036275675.1). Taxonomy (GTDB): domain Bacteria; phylum Actinomycetota; class Thermoleophilia; order Solirubrobacterales; family Solirubrobacteraceae; genus Palsa-744. The sequence goes on from DASUDH010000023.1 coordinate 3,929, forward strand.
GCCGACGGTACATTCGGGGCTGAAACCGAGACCGCGGTGAAGCACCTGCAAGCGCATCACGGCCTCGCCGTGGACGGCGTCGTAGGCCCGGAAACGTGGAGCGCGCTCGGCATCAACGAGCACACAACGCTCCACCCGCCCCGCGCGGTGTCGCACAACTCCGGTGACGAAAGCAGCATCGGCGGTGAAACGTCGAGCGTCGTGCAACGCGTGATCGCCGCCGCCGACGAAATCGCGACCAGGCCCTACGTCTTCGGCGGGGGGCACGGCTCCTTCCAGTCGACTGGCTACGACTGCTCCGGGTCCGTCTCCTACGCGCTGCACGGCGGTGGGCTGCTCAGCTCACCGGAGGACTCGAGCGCCCTCGAGTCCTATGGCGACCCCGGTCCGGGCAGCCATATCACCATCTACGCGAATTCCGAACACGCCTGGATGGCGATCGACGGACGACGCTTCGACACGATTGCCCAACAGGAAACGGGCTCGCGCTGGTCCGATTCGATGACCTCCACGGCCGGATACGTCGTGCGTCACCCGCCGGGGCTATAGACACTCCCGAAACCACCGACCGACGACACCAGCCGCAGGACACAGCCAACCGCCGCCCTCGCCTGCGGCGTCTACGAGCCGACCGTCGGACCTGCGCTCCGCTCCTCCATAGGGGAAACTCGAACGTCCGCCGTGCACGACGCGCCGAGTACCGTCCCAAGCCCGGTCTAGCTTGACCTGCCTCGCCTGACCACCGCGAAGGGAGGCATAGATGCTCGCTCAGACGCGCACGTTTACGATCGAAGGGCTCCATGCTCGCGCAGTGACCGTGGAGGTCGACATCAGGCCGGGCCTGCCGGCCTTCACGATCGTGGGCTTGGCCGATGCGGCCGTGCGCGAGGCGCGCGACCGCGTCCATGCAGCCGTGCTCAACTCGGGATACGAGTTCCCGGCCCGCCGGATAACGGCGAATCTCGCGCCCGCGGACGTGCCGAAGACCGGACCGGGGTTCGACCTCGCGCTCGCCTGCGGCGTGCTCGCCGCGAGCGGGCAGATCCCAGTAGACCTGCTCAATACGCACGCCTTGTTCGGGGAGCTCGCGCTCGACGGTGAGGTGCGCGCCAGTCACGGCACGCTCGCCGTCGCCGAGGCCACGATGAAGGCGGGGCTGCAGATGCTCGTGCTGGGTCCTCCGCGCGCACGCGAGGCGACACTCGTGGACGGCTTGGCGGTCGGCGTCGTCGAGCGGCTCTCGAGCGCGGTGCGCGTCCTCTCCGGCGGCGCGCCCGACCCGCTGCCCGAGCCGACCAGACGACCGCTTCGCGGCACGAATCGGCAGAAGCTCGACCTCGATGACGTGCGCGGCCAGCCCGAGGCGGTGCAGGCGCTCGTCATTGCGGCGGCGGGCGCCCACAACAGTCTGCTCAGCGGTTCGCCCGGGACTGGCAAGACGATGCTCGCCCAGAGGCTGCCCTCGATCCTGCCCGCACTCGACCGCTCGGAGGCGATCGAGGTGATGCGCATCCACAGCGTCACAGGGAGGCTCACGGGCGGCGCGATGCTGTCCGAGCGACCGTTCCGTGCGCCTCATCACTCGATCACGACCGCCGGACTGATCGGCGGCGCGCGGCGCGGATGGGTCGGGGAGGTGGTGCTCGCTCATAATGGCGTGCTGTTCCTCGACGAGCTCTCGGAGTTCGCCCGACCCGCGCTCGAGGCGTTGCGCCAACCGCTCGAGGACGGTCGGGTGGCGATCGTGAGAGCGCGACACTCCGCTGTCTACCCCGCTCGCTTCATGCTGATGGCCGCCACGAACCCATGCCCGTGTGGGTATGCGGGCGACGAGGAGCGCTGCGGGTGCAGCGAAACCGACCTCGCCCGCCACCGCCGCCGCCTGAGCGGGCCGCTGCTCGACCGCATCGACCTGCTCGTGAACATGGAACGCGCGGTTGGCAATCGCTTGACCGGCAAGCCGGCGACTAGCTCTGCGCGTGCGCGCGAACAGGTGATCGAGGCACGCGCACGCCAGGCGGTCCGGCTACGAGACGAGGGGATCCTGGTGAATGCTCAGATGGACGCGCGCATGCTGCGCAGGCACGTCAAGTTGGATGAGCGCGGCGAGGAGATGCTGGTGCGCTCCCAGGAGCGCGGGTTGCTCAGCGCGCGAGGCCAGCACCGGGCGCTGCGTGTAGCGCGCACGATCGCTGATCTCGAGCGCAGCCGGAGGGTCGAATCCGAGCATCTTGCGCGAGCGCTCTCGCTGCGACCGGAGGCCGGCCTCGCGGGCCGTCGGGCAGCGTGAGCGATTTGTGCCCACAGTGCGCGCGGCGCTGCTGGTTGCTCGCGAAGTTGAGCATCCGGCTGGACTACAGGGTGCGCGATCTCTCGCGCTTCTGGAGCCTTCTCGAACTGCCGGACGTGGAGCTGATCGAAGCGATCGGCGGGCGGCGGCGAGCCGAGCTGCACGCGAAGTACGCACGATGGAAGCCGGCGCCACCGCCAGCCGGCGGGAACATGGAGACGATCTGTCGGCATAACATCGCATATCCCGGGAGCCTACGCGAGGACACGCTCGCTCCGCACACGCTCAGCGTCCGTGGCGGGGTCGAGCGTTTCGCCGGGATGCTCGACGGGGCGGTCGTCGCAATCGTGGGGACTCGGCGGGCGAGCGATTACGGTATGGAGACCGCCCGCAGCCTGGCCCGTGGGCTTGCGGCATCCGGCGTGACGGTTGCGAGCGGACTCGCCGAAGGCATCCCGACGGCCGTGCACTCCGGGGCGCTCGAAGCTGGCGACAGGACATTGACCGTGATGGCCAGCGGCGTGGAGCGCTGCTCGCCGGCATGGTGCGGCGCGCTCTACCGCCGCATCGCAGATAGCGGCTGCGCGATATCCGAGACGCCGTCGAGCCGGCGAGCCCATCGCTGGTGCGAGCCCGCCCGTGCCCGCACGCTCGCGCTGCTCGCCCAGCTCGTGATTGTCGTCGAGGCCGACGAGCATCCGTGGGAGCTTGCCTGCGCGCGCGTCGCGCAGGCGCACCGGAGACCTGTGGCGGCGGTGCCCGGACGCGTCAGCTCGCCCGCGTCGAGCGGGACCAATGCACTGCTCATGGGCGGCGCACGGCTCGTGCGAAGTCCACAGGACGCGCTCGACCTGCTCTACGGCGTCGGCGCACGCCAGGCAGCCGAGTCCTCGGTTGAGCTCGAACCGCGGCTTCGGACGGTGCTCGAACAGGTCGGCAACGGCGCGGACACGGTGGCAAAGCTCACGGCGCACGGCGCCAAGTCCGCCGATGTCGCCTTGGTCCTCGCCGAGCTCGAGTTGCAGGGACTGCTCGTCCGCGGCGATGCGGGGCGCTACGTGCCGGGTGCCGGCGTGCCCGTCAGGTGAGGGCTCGCGCTGGACTATCTGGTGCGAGCCATAAGGTGCGCTCCACTGCAGAGGAGTCCAACATGGGACCACAGATAGCCACTCCAAGCGACACGCGCGAGAACGTCTCAGATCCCGGCATCGACCGGCCCGAGCTTCTCGCGATCGCGTGCGGCGGGGTTCTCGGGGCTCTCGCCCGGGTCGGCGCAGCCCAGGCGTTCCCGCCAAGCACAGGGCGGTGGCCGTGGGCGACGTTTGCGGTGAACATCGCGGGCGCCCTGATGCTCGGCTACTTCGTGACACGCCTGCAGGAGCGTCTGCCGGTCTCCACCCTGCGCCGTCCACTGCTGGGCACCGGCCTGTGCGGCGCGCTCACGACGTTTTCGACCGTTCAGATCGAGCTGTTGAGGATGGCCGACCGTCACGACTATGGTCTTGCCGGGGGCTACCTGGTCGCGAGCGTGCTCGGCGGATACCTGGCAGTGTTCGCCTCATCCGCGCTCGTACGTCGTGTCAGGGCGATCGTTTGAGGCCGCCGATCGTGCACGACGAAAGCGAAGCCGTGTGAGCGCGCAGGCGTGGATCGGCGTGGCAATCCTTGGCAGCACCGGCTCGCTCGCCCGATTCCTGCTCGACCGGGCGATCTCGTCCCGCAGTTCGTCGGGCTTTCCCTTTGGGACGCTCGCGGTGAACGTAAGCGGCGCGCTCGCCCTCGGGCTGCTCAGCGGGCTCGCGCTCTCCGGCGAGGCACTGGTGCTGACCGGGTCGGCCGCGATCGGCTCATACACGACATTCTCGACATGGATGTTCGAGACCCACCGTCTCGGTGAGGACGGACAGTTGCTGCCGGCAGCGCTCAACGTGCTCGTGAGCGTAGTCGCAGGACTCGGCGCTGCTGTGCTCGGCAGATCGATCGGCGGCGCCTTGTGAGAGAAGCGATCGGCCAAGCACGCGAGCAATGAGCGAGGAGGCGTTGAAGCTCACGACCTACTTCGGCGAGCGCAGTCGCGTGAGGGGACGGCTGCTCGCCGACGAGCTGCTCGACATCCACGCTCGTCATGAGGTGCGCAACAGCATCCTGTTGCGCGGCATCCAGGGGTTCGGCGCCAAGCACCGGCGCCGCACGGACCGCCTGCTGACGCTCTCCGAGGACCTTCCACTCGTGTCTGTCGCGATCGACGCACGTGGGCGAATCGAGGCGCTCCTTCGAGATGTGAGCACGATCGGCCACGAAGGGCTGAGCACGCTCGAGCGCGCCCGCCTTTGCGGTGCAGAGATCGAGCCGGGCGATCTCGCGCGAGCGTCGGGCGAAGCCGTGAAGCTGACCATCTACCTGGGACGTCACGAGCGGATCGACGGCTCGCCTTCTTTCGCCGTCGTGTGCCAGACGCTCCATGACAGCGGCATGGCGGGGGCCACCGTGCTGCTCGGTGTCGATGGCACCAGACACGGCCAGAGACAGCGGGCGCGGTTCTTCGCGTGTAACACGAGCGTGCCATTGATGGTCATGGCCGTAGGCGACGCACAACGGGTCGGCACGGCGCTCATGCGACTGGAGCAGATCCTGCGCGCGCCGCTGTTCACGATCGAGCGCGTGCGCGTGTGCAAGTGCGACGGCGAGTCTCTGCAGACACCCCACGAACGTCACGCGACAGATGAGCACGGCACGGAGCTCTGGCAGAAGCTCACAATCGTCATCTCCGAGGCGGCCCGTCACGAGAACAGCTCCGTGCACCAGGAGCTCGTACAGCGCCTGCGTAGGGCAAACGCCGCCGGCGCAACATCGCTGCGCGGCATCTGGGGCTTCCACGGCGACCACACGCCACATGGCGACCGGCTCCTCTCGCTGCGCCGCCACGTGCCCGTCGTGACCGTCGCGATCGACACCCCTGATCGCATCGCGGGGCTGTTCGGCATCGTCGACGAGCTGACTCGCGAGCGAGGGCTCGTCACGAGCGAGATGGTGCCCGTCGTGTCCACGCTGCACGAAGCACACGACGACCTCGCTCGCCGGCTGCTACCCCCACCCATTTGATAAGCCGGTCCAGCGCTACGAGCGCCCACTACGCGACCCACGTCGGGCGTACTCCACCAGCCTGGCGCGCGATCCCATCCCTTGTCTATAGTTAGGCGCCTCACGCGGCTGTAGCTCAGTTGGCTAGAGCGTCTGCTTGCCATGCAGAAGGTCGAGGGTTCGAATCCCTTCAGCCGCTTTCAGCGAAGTCCGAAGACCTCGTCACGTCGGGCAACCCTCAAGCCCCTCGCAGCGAATAAGCCACCCGCCAAGCGCGCAGCACCGGTCCGAGCAGCGTCGCGAGCGGCCCACCGGAGCGGAGCAACATCTGGCTTGTCGCGACCATGTCGGGGGTAAGCGCACTGTCCTTCGACAGATAGAGGGCCACCATGCAGGCGACGATCACCATGTGGCGGTGACCATTACATAGCGCCCGTGCTTCGTGCATAGCTCGCTCGACGATCTCGTGGGCCCGCCGCACCCCCTCCTCTTTGGTCGGGTAGTGTCCGAAATAGCTGTGGTCTCCGCTGGCAGTATCCTCAGCCTCGTCGACATAGCTGTCGAGCACCGTGGCTGCAAGGCACACCCAGAAGTACGCAGCGTAAGTTTCAATGCCTTCTTGTGATTGACGTCCGGGCTCTGAAGCGAGCGCGAGCAGGGCGAGAACGGCGATCCATGTGCTCGCGGCCCCGGATAGCTCATACCAAGCGATGTCTTTGCGACCCGCGAACTCGCGTGCGGTCCATTCGCGCAACGTTACGTCACGCAATCGGGGGTCGAGCTCATGGTTGATCCCTTGCACCTGTGCGAGGGTCGCCGCGCGCAGCAGCGTCGGTCTGATTGTCATGTATGACGGAAGTAACAAGCAACCGGCACGGCACACTTCCACGAGCATCCGCAGATAGCCACCGTCATCCTGCCATGGATGGTGGCGATAATAGTCAGATATTGGCGCACCAGGGTCGAGTGCCTCGGTGAAAGCGAGGTGCAGCTGCCGTCCATTTGTCAATCCCGCGCTGGCGCCACGCTCGCTTACGCTGTCCAGAAAGTCACACATGATCTCGTACGTCACCAGCAGGCGCAGCAGATGTGGCCGGCGTATGTTCGGGAGTATCCAGAACAGAGCAGCGCCGTCCGTGTTGCCTCGCTTGCTCGCAAGGGAGCTGAGCGCATCCTCCCTGATCATGCGATCGGGTATCGCGGCGGCGCGATCACGCCACACTTCGACCTCTCGTGAGACTGCCCTTAGTCCCCAGCGCAGCTCGCGGACCACCGCCGCGGCGAGCGCCTTTGCCTGTCCGAGGGAGATACGGCTCACATCTTTGACTGCACCCGGCATCGACTTCCTCGGGCAAAGGCAGGACGTCGGCTCGATCAGTCTTGGAGAGCTGGTTTCACCTGTGTCGCGAGGTAGCCGGGCAAGGCCGCGATCGCCACCGCGATCGCTGTCACAATCGCGAATATGCCAATTGCGATCGGGACCCCTACCGCGAAGACAACCGGGAAGCCTGTGACACTCACCAGCGCGTGGCTCAGCAAGAGCTGACCATATAGACCGAATACCGCGCCGATCGAGCATCCTGCTCCGAGCAGCAGTGCGCTCTCGCACAACAGCGCCCGCCACAACTCCCCCTGGTCGAACCCATCGACCTTCATACCGGCAAGTCGCGGACGGCGTTGCCAGACCATGGCGCCCATAGCTGCCGCCATCGCGAGCACAGCGGCCATCAACACGAGCGCCGCGATCTCGCTGAGGCGCGACAGTCCCTGTCGCTGCGTCGAGCGATATACCTGTTCGCGCTGGTAGGCGCTCTGAACCATCAACGGCGCTCGCGGTCCGAGCGCGTGTTCGACAGCTCTTTGGACAGTTGCCGTAGGCACGCCCGGCTTGACCTGAACCTCGTAGGCGCTCGGGTCAGTGCTGCCCCACGCCCGTGCGTAGTCCTCGGCGTTGAGTATCACGGCGCCGGGTGGCCATCCGAAGTTGGTCGTTATCGCTGCCAGCCGAAACGCGGTCGGCCTGGACGTCGGCAACGTGAATCGTTGGCCGATCTGCACATGATGGTCACTCGCGAGCGCCTGCGACAGCGTTGCCCAGCCGCCCATGCGAAGCAGCCTGGTCGCATACCCCAGATCACCTTTTACGATCTGGTTCGGCGGAATCAGATGCGTCGTGTCGCGAGGCGGCGCGATCACGAGCGTCCGGCGGTCGCCGACGTCGAGGAAGCCGCCACGGTAGACGCTCACCCGGGCCACGCCCGGCAGGCTCTTCAGCGTGCCCGCTACACGGTTTTCGAACGGCGTTGTGGCGATCGTGTTGGATTTCCCTGCCGGCGACACCCAGATGTTCGTTACACGCGTCACTTCATTTGAGACACGGTCGAGACCCTTCTGCAGGTTCTGGCGCGCCCCTTCGATCGCGACGCTCCCGAACACGGCGATCGCTCCCGTCGCTGCGATCGCGAGCGACCGTGCATGGGTGGAGCTCGACTGCAGCTCGATGACCGCGATCCTCGGCGAGACACCCATCACCGGACGCTGCGCCAAGTCAAACAACGCCACGAGCCCGCTGAACGCGACCGGCAGGATCAGCAGCAGTGAGAGCACAAGGCTCACAAACGCAGCCACAGCGATCTGGACGCTCGTGATACCGGCAAGCAGGATCGCGCTTGTGAGCGACAATCCGACCATGCCACCGAGCAGGAGCCCCGCAACCCTCATCCTCGCCGAACCAGTCGACCTCGGTGCAGCTGGCGCCTGATGGGCGAAGATCTCGCGTCGCAACGGAACGATGACTCCGACAACTGCGGCAAGCAACCCGCCCGCGGTCGCCAGCACAACGCTCTGCCAGCTCACGATCCGCAAAGACCCGACCGGAAACGCGAACGAAAGGTAACCTGGGTTGGCTTGCAGCAGGCCGTGCGAGAGAAGGTCGCCGAGCAGCAGGCCGATCGCCGAACCCACGAGCCCGAGCACGAGCGCGTCGAACAGCATAACCTCGACGATCTCAAGCGGTGGATAACCGTCAAGCCGCAGATCGCTGATCAGATTGCGGCGCTGGGGAACCGTGAGAAGCATCGCGTTGAACGCGAACAGGAACCCGACGAGCGCACTGATCGCTGAGAACAACTCGGTCGATTGGGTCGTAGGACCCTCGGCCTGACTGAACACGGTCGCCTCGAAATCCGCAGGACGGACGTCCAGTCGTTCTCCAACGAGCCGATGGAGCCCCTGTTCGACTTCGCGGTCGTGGCCAGGACCCGGCTCGACGAGTATCCGGTTGATGCTGCCCCGCATTCCAGCAAGGCTCTGGGCCAACCCGAGGGGAGCTATCGCGACCGGGCTGTCCACGAGCTCGCCGATGTCGCTCGCTTGGAGAACGAAGGCCACGAGCGTCCTGATGCTCCGGTCACCCACCTGAAATAGCAGCGGCTGCAATGGACCTACGCCGATATGTCGTGCGACCGGCGCGGGGAGGGCCAGCCCCTGCTGCTTGGACAGCTGCGCTGGGCTCACACGTGCGAGCAGTTGGCCCCCGAGGCTCACGAAACGCGAATCCACTCCGATCAGATCGACTGACTCCCCGCGGGTAGAGCCGATCACATTCACACTGCGCTGGAGGACTGGAGCAGCAGCTAGCACACCGGGGAGCTGCTGAACATCGGTGAGCAGTTGTTCGCTGAACCCATGAGGGTCACGGGCAGTCACCTGCAACCGTGACTTCCCCACGAGCCCGTTCGTCAGACGCGTGACCGAGCCCGCGAGGCTCGTGTCTGCGACTTGCGAAGCGAACAGGAGCGCCACGCCGACGGCGATACCCGCGACAGCGAGCGCCTCTTGCACCAGCCGAGCACGCAGGCGCACGCGGTAGAGATAGAAGATCGTCGAAAGTCTCATGGCCGACTCAATTTGCACGAACCGCAGCGCACAACTCACTCATTGGACACCGAATGGCGCATAGGCGATATCTGGCTCGTATTCGACCAGTCGTCCGTCGCGCATAGCGTGCACGTGATCGGCAAAGACGGCCGCCCGTGGATCGTGCGTGACGAGCAGTACGCCCACCTCACGCTCGTGACACACGTCCGTGAGCAGTTTGAGCACTTCTCTACCGCGGTCGGTGTCGAGGCTGCCAGTGGGCTCGTCTGCGAGCACGAGGTTCGGTCCTGTGGAGAGGGCCCGGGCGATCATCACGCGCTGGCGCTCTCCCATCGAGAGTTGCTCAGCTCGCCGTTCGACGCGTCCATTGAGCCCGAGACGTTCGAGCAGGGGCGCCACCCGGCGTTGCGCATCGCGACGCCCGGACGTCGCGAGTAGCTTCAGGGCGGCGTTGTCGTCGGCGCGCACTCCGGGAATCAGGTCGAACGACTGGCGGATGAATCCGAGCTCGGAGCGCCTGTAGCGCGCTCGCTCGCGCTCGGAGAGCGTGGAGACTTCTCGTCCGTTGACTGTCACACTGCCGCTGTCGGGGATCAGCAGTCCCGCGATCAGCATGAGCAGTGTCGTCTTGCCCGATCCGCTGGGACCATAGAGAGCCACGAGCTCGCCCGTGGCCACCGACAGGGACACGCCGTCGACCGCACGCACGATCTCTCCGTTGCCGACGCGAAAGTACTTGACAACATTGTCGAGGCGCAGCATCAGCTACATGCCCCGAAGCCATGGCTCACTGTCCACTGGCCGGCCGCGATGTCGAAGCTCAGAGCACCGTCGATATGTCTCAGTTTCCCACGCTCCCCCGATGCGACCGCAGACCAGCGACCGGCTCCGTTGCGGCGCGCTCGCCGGATGTCGGTTTTCGAGCCCACCCGACCTTTCCAGCTGACTGACCAGATCCTGCGTACGCACAATACTCCAGCGGATACCCAAGACGAACATTTCGAATCGGCGCATCGTCCGACGATCGGTGGAGCCAACTCAAGCATCAGGGACACAACTATCCCCGACAACTGATAAACGGCCATTTTGCGGGCTCTTTCGCTCTCGCTGACTACCGGGACGAGTCGGAAACATTCAACGTTCGTTCCATACGGACGAGTCAGGAACATGCGGCCAGCCGCGCAAGCGTGCTCGAGTCACGAGGGGTCGACGTCCTTAGGCAGCATGGACGCATGGAGCTGGTCCTCGTGCGTCGCACCTTTCGCGGGTTGACACTATGCGGTGTTGAGGGCCGCTTGGGCCAGAGCCGCATACGACCGTGCTGACTAATCCGGCAGGAGCGGAACGGCAAATGTCCAGATGAGGAGAACGATTGCCCGTTCGAGCTCCGTGTAGGCTCCCATCTAGCCATGGAGCTGCCGCTATGAGTCTCATCCGCGTCGACCACGACGGCCCGCTGGCCATCCTAAACATCGACAACCCGCCGCTGAACCTGTTCGACCGGGAGTTGATGGGTGAGCTGTCCGACGCCGTCGACCGGCTCGTCTCAGAGCCGCCACGTGGGTTGCTCATCAGAGCCGACGGCCGTGTCGTGAGCGGCGGCGTGGACGTCCACGTCTTCGATGGCCTGTCAACCGAGCAGGCGTCTGACATGTGGGTGAGCCTGCTCGACCTGATCCACCGTGTCGAGGAGCTTCCGCTGCCCACCGTTTTCGCCGCACACGCCCTCTGCTTGACCGCGGCGTTCGAGCTGTCGCTCGGCTGCGACATCCTGCTAGCCGCCGAGTCGGCGCGGTTCGGCCTCGTCGAGACGGTTGTCGGGTTGACGCCGGCGATGGGTGGCACGCAGCGCCTGGCCGAGCGCGCCGGCCCGGCTCGGGCCCGCGAGCTGGTGATGACAGGGGAGTTGTACGACGCCACGACGCTCGAGCGTTGGAACGTGGTCAACCGCGTGCTCCCGGACGAGAACTTCGATGAGGCGGCGCGCGCATTCGCGCGCAAGCTCGCGGATGGACCCACTCGCGCCCACGCTGCGACGAAGGGGATCGTGCGGGCCTACCTGGATCGCGGGGGCGCGCGCGGAGCGGACGAGCGAGTGCCGGAGCTCGCCGGCGACCTATTCGCCAGCGGGGATCTGAAGCGCGCGGTGCGCTCGTTCCTGGAGTGCGGTCCCGGTCATGCCACTTACGAAGGTCGCTGAGGAGCCCCCTCGGCGCGGTCGTCAAACGGCGACCGGGCGGTACTCGCGCGTCGTGGGGTTCTGTTCGAGCAGCCCGACCGCACGCAGCGTCTTCACATAGCGGTGAGTCGTCGACGGTGACATGCGGAGCTCTTTGGCGAGATCGATGATCGCTCGCCATGGGCGCTCGGGCCCGTAACAGGAGAGGATCGCGAGCCCGCGCAGCAGCGACTGCGACAACTGAGGGTCGCTCAGCGCGTCGGAGAGCGCCAGCTGGGCCGCCTCGTGCAGAGAGCTGCGAGCATGAGGATCGTCGTCGGGCGAGGAGTGTGCGTTGTCGAGCGCCGCGATGAGCAGACTCGACACCGTGCCGTTCCTGGTCTGACCAGCAGAGCGGATCACCTGCTCTATCTGCCCGGGCGAAAGCGCAATCGCAATATCCTGGTCCTGTGTCATGGTTCTGATCCTTCTCCTCAATCTGACGGCCTATCGCGAGAGCCTAGCTGTCCCGATCGGATCTCCCATCGCCTTCGCACGTCGGTATGAGAACCCGGGTGGACAGGCTGATATGAAGGCCCCTTACGATCCACTTTCCGATACTACCCAGACTGTTCGCTGAACATTCAGCGAGTAATCGAATGTTTATGTTGCGTACGTAACGGTCGCTTTGGATCACTTATC
>DASUDH010000024.1:0-9936 GCA_036275675.1 Solirubrobacteraceae bacterium
GCGACTGGCGGCTGTGCGTGCTCTCGCCGTACGGGGGTCGTGTTCATGCCGCATGGGGCCTTGCCATCTCGGCGCGCATCCGCGAACGCTTCGGGATCGACGGCGAGGCGATCTGGTCGGATGACGGGATCGTCGTGCGGCTGCCCGATGTCGATCTCGACGAGGGCGCCGGTGGTGGGCTCGACGGCGAGTGGTCATCCTCAGCGGTCGAGTCCTCTGCCATCGAGTCGTCTGCCACCAGGCCGTCCGGTGCCCCGCAGTCGGCCTCGTACGCCGATCTGGTGGCGCTCGACCCGCAGGAGGTCGAGGAGGCGATCGTCGCCGAGCTGGGCGGCTCGGCGTTGTTCGGAGCCCGCTTTCGCGAGAATGCGGGCCGCGCGCTGCTGATCCCGCGCGCCTATCCGGGCCGGCGCACACCCCTGTGGCAGCAGCGGCTGAAGGCCCAGAGCCTGCTCGAGGTCGCACGACGCTATCCCGACTTCCCGGTCGTGCTCGAGACCTACCGCGAGTGCCTGCGCGACGTGCTCGACCTGCCGGGCCTCCAGGATCTGCTGCACGGGCTCGCCACGCGCGAGCTGTCGCTCGTAGAGGTCGAGACGCAGAGCGCCTCGCCGTTCGCGGGGTCACTGCTGTTCGACTACGTAGCGACCTATATGTACGAGGGGGACACGCCGAGCGCGGAGCGCCGCGCGGCCGCGCTGTCGCTCGACCGCGATCTGCTGCGCGAGCTGATCGGCCAGGAGGAGCTGCGCGAGCTGATCGACCCGGGTGCCCTGGCCCAGGTCGAGGACGACCTCCAACACCGCTCGCGGCGCATGCAGGCGACGAGTCGGGACGCGCTCTGCGATGTGCTGCGCCGGGTCGGCGATCTGCGCGCCGAGGAGCTCGGCGAGCGCGTGCTCGACGGGCTCGACGCGGGTGCGATGCTCGACGGGCTGCAGCGCGAGCGGCGTGTCGTGCGCGTGCGGATCGCCGGCGAGGAGCGCTCTATAGCGGCCGACGATGCGGGGCTGTACCGCGACGCGCTCGGCACCTCGCCCCCGGTGGGCCTGCCGAATGCGTTCCTTGCCGACGTGCCCGACGCCCTGGCGAAGCTCGTGGCGCGTTATGCGCGCACGCATGGACCGTTCACGACAGCGGAGCTGCGCGAGCGCTACGGCGTCGATGTGTCTTCGGTGTTGCGCGAGCTCGAGCGCTCAGGCGAGCTCGTGCGCGGCGAGCTGCGCCCCACCCCTTCCAACCCATCAGAGACACCCCCTCAGGGGGTGTCTCCCTCACAGCCGTTCACTCCTCCCGACCCATCTGGCTTGCCCTCGCCAAGCCCATCCCCCTCGCAACTTCGCGAGGGGGATGGGCGGGAGTGGTGCGATGTCGAGGTGTTGCGCCGCCTGCGCCGTGCCTCGCTGGCGGCACTGCGCAAGGAGATCGAGCCGGTTGACGAGCGTGCCCTGACGGCGTTCATGCCGTCGTGGCAGGGCGTCGGTCGCTGGCGGTCCGGCTCGGAGCTGCTGGCCGATCGGGGATCCCGTCGATCCTCGATCGATGGGGGCGTGGAGAGGCTGCGCGAGGTGCTCGTCCCCCTGCAGGGCTTGGCGCTTCCGGTGACCGCTTGGGAGCGCGACGTGCTGCCGTGCCGTACCGGCTCCTATGCTCCCTCATGGCTCGACAGCCTGTGCGCGAGCGGCGAGATCGTGTGGGTCGGCGCTGGGGCGCTCGGTCGGGACTCGGGGCGCGTGGCGCTCTACTTCCGTGAGGACGCCGCCCTGCTCGGGCCTCCGCCCGGCGCGCGCGGCGAGCCGCCTGCCGGCGCCGAGCACGGATTGCTGCGCGAGCGCCTGGCGGCGGGACCGTGCTTCTTCGGCGATCTGCTCGTCGAGCTGGAGGCGAGCGCGCCCGCACTGGCAGAGGCGCTGTGGGACATGGTGTGGGCGGGGGAGGTCACCAACGACGCGTGGGCGCCGTTGCGGGCGCCGCGATCGACGCTCGCTGGGCCCGCTGTCACGGACCCCACCCGAAGCGGACGCCCGGTCGGGACGCCCGCCCGCTCCGGGAGGCGCTTCGGCGGCCGGCCGATGCACGGCGGGAGGCGCTTCGGGGGGTCCTACCTGCGCGGTGGCAGGGCGCAGGCGGGCGCGCAGCTGCAGGGACGCTGGTCGCTGACGGAGCCGATCTTCGCCGGCGAGACCCTCCGCGTCGAGGACCTTCGCAGCGAGACCGCCGGTTCGGGGGGCCCCCATGACGGGGGGCAGGCAGGCGATCCACGCCGTCGCCGTCGCGCGCTGGCGGAGCTCCTGCTGGAGCGCCACGGCGTGCTCACCAGAGAGCAGGTCCTGGCCGAGGGGGTTGCGGGTGGCTTCTCGATCCTGTATAGCGCGCTCGCCGAGCTAGAGACGCTGGGCGTGTGCAGGCGCGGCTACTTCGTCGAGGGTCTCGGAGGCGCTCAGTTCGCGCTGCCCGGGGCGGTCGAGCGCCTGCGTGCCGGACGGTCCGATCAGGAGGGGATGACGCTCGTGCTCGCGGCGGTCGATCCCGCTCAACCCTATGGCGCCACGCTGCCGTGGCCGCGGCGCGAGGGTCAGACGCGCCGCCCCGCGCGAGTGGCCGGCGCCTACGTTGTGTTCGTCGACTCCGCTCCGGTCCTCTACCTGGAGCGGGGCGGGCGCGGGATCGTGACGCTCGCCCCGGAATCGACACAGGCTGGCGGCAGGATGCCGGTTCGCGAGGGAACGGTGGCCAGCGGAGGGAAGCCGGCTCGGGAGGGCGCGCCGCTCGCGATCGCGCTGCGCGCGCTGGCGGATGCGGTGCGCGGGGGCCGGGTCGATGCAGTTGCGCTGGAGCGGGTCGACGGCGAGCCGGCGATCGGCTCGGAGCTCGAGCCGGTATTGGTCGATCTCGGCTTTCGCCAGGGTCCACGGAGGCTTACGCTGCGCGCTTGAACCGCTCCAGCTTCTTGAATAAGATCGATGGTGGCGACCATGGCGGACGCGAGGAAGCCGATGGAAGAGATGGCGTGCTCGGCGCCTGCAAGGAGCCGGAGTGGCTCGACTGCGGCGTTCCGGGCCCAAAGTCAGAAACATTCGACCGGGTCGACCGGGCAGGGGCTTGCCAATAGTTCAGCGCTGAATTATCTTGCCGAACAATGGGGATGAGTGGAACAGATGGAGAGGCTGTGTCCAAGGGATCGTCTGCGATGTTGCCTGTAGACGACCATCTCAAAGGCCTATGTCCGGAGGCCCCCGACGGGGAGCTGGAGCTCGGTGAGGCCCCGGCGGACTCGTACGACGGCCTGACGCCGCTCTACAAACGCCTTCCCCACGGACCCCACGGACTGGGTCGCGAGGCGGTCGCGCGTCACCAGCGCGCGCGCCTGTACGGCGGCATGGTCGAGTCTGTCTACCAGCGCGGCTACGCCGCCACGAGCGTCGCCCACGTGATCGCGCTGGCGGGTGTCTCGCGCCGTGCGTTCTACGAGCAGTTCTCCAACAAGGAAGACTGCTTCCTGACCACCTACGATGCGCTCGTCGCCGGCTCGCGTAAGCGCGTCTTGCAGGCTTGGCTGTCAGAGCGCGGCTGGGCGAATCGCCTATATGCGGCCTGTCAGGTGTTCCTCGAGGGGATCGCCTCGGACCCGCGCGGTGCCCACCTGGTGCTCGTCGAGTCGATCGGAATCGGGCCGCGCGGCCATGAACGCCTGCAGCTCACAGCCACCGCCTTCGAGCGCGTCGTCGCGACCGGCTTCAGCCTGACGCCGGATGGCATCGCGCTGCCGCCCCTGGCGCCGCGAGCGATCGTCGGAGGCGTGCGCTTCGTCGTGCTCAGACGTCTGCGCGAAGGTCGCGAGTCTGAGCTCGCGGGGCTCACCGACGAACTGCTCGACTGGGTCAGCTCCTACCGCTCCTCGGCGGTCACGCGCCTGCGCACGCTCGGGTCGGCGAGACCCCCGCGCCTGATCGCCAAACGGGCGCGCTTCCTTACGCGCGAAGACCGGCGCTCGTGCGTGATGGACGCGATGGTACAGCTCGCGCTGGAGGACGGCTACACGAGCATCACCGACGCCGAGATCGCGCGTGCGGCGGCCGTGTCGACCGAAGCGTTCCACCGGGAGTTCCCCAACAAGGAAGAGTGTCTGCTCGCGGTCGTGGACGAGTTCGCGGCGGAAGCCCACGACGCCGTGCGGCGCGCTACGCGCAACGACGCGGATTGGCCTGAAGCGGTGCACAAAGGGGTGGAGGCCCTGATCGGCTACTGCGCAGCCCACCCGGGCCTGGTCAAGCTGTCGTTCATCGACCTGTTCGATGCGGGCAACGGCATCGTCGAGCGCGTCAGCGGACTGCTCGACGGGTTCATCACGGTGATGACCGAGCGGATACCGGAACCGCGGCGGGCGCCCAGCGTCGCAGCCGAGGCGATCATGGGGGCTGTCTGGGCAATCCTCTCGAGCTATGCGCCGCACGACCGCCTGCGCTACCTGCCCTGCCTGGTCGATCACCTGACGTTTTTGATCCTTGCCCCCTACATCGGCCCGAGGTCGGCCGTCGAGGCGATCGAGGCGGCAAGCTCCAGACGAAGCCGGCTGCCTGTCTCCTGAGCTGCTTGCCGGGGCGGTCGAGGTCGGACCGCCGCCGCTCGCCTCACCGCCTGCGCAAGCTTCTTCGCCTGCGCAAGCTCCTTTGCCAGGACTCGACCTCCGACGCTCGGCGTCGCTCTATCCTGGTGGGCCAGTGGCCACCGACGAAGCCATCCGCGCCGGGACACGCCCCCGGCGCGTGGGGCACAAGGGCGCGGCGCACCTCGCTCAAGGCAACACGCTCGCGAGCTTCGACGCTGCGCTCGCCCACGGTGTCGACATGATCGAGTTCGATGTCCTGAGCGAGAAGCTCGACGGGAGCGGTCGCCTGCTGGTGGCGCATGACTACGACGACGTGCGCTCGCGCACTCCGCTCACGCTCGAGCAGGCGCTCGACCACCTGGGGAGCGCGGCGTTCACGGATATCGAACTCGACCTCGACATGAAGCTGCCCGGGTACGAGCTGCAGGTGGTGGACGCCTTGCGCGAGACCGGACTCACGAGCAGGACGCTCATCAGCGGGATGTTCCCCTCATCGCTCGTGCGCGTGCGCGCAGCCGAGCCATCGCTGCGCCTCGGCTGGTCGGTGCCGCGCGTGAGGCGCGACTATACGACCGACATGCTCACCGCGATCCCGGCGCTAGCGATGCTCACCGGCTACCGGGCGATGTTGCCACGTCGCGCGCGCCATGCGCTGGCGACCGGAGCGGTCGACGCGATCATGGCCCACTGGCGGCTTGTCACGCCCGCGCTTGCGCGCGCGGTCGCGCAGGCAGGAGGCGAGCTCTACGTGTGGACGGTCGACGACGCCGCGCGCATCGCCGGGCTCACGGCGCTGGGGGTCAGCGGGATCATCACGAACGATCCACGCCTGTTCTCAGAGGGCGCGTCGTCGGACACAGCCACGTAGTGCGAAGAAGACATGAACGCGCAGCCGGAGTGTCCCCTGCGCCGACGGTCTCTAGCCCAACTTGCAGGTAGCCGCGCTGAACCCGCGAGGGTCGGCGCCAGCGAGGCTTGTGTGGCCGGACGCGGTGGGCTTCGTCGCGGTCTCGAGCACGGTCATGCCCCTGCGCCACTGGAAGACTACGCTCCCGCGCAGGGTGAACACGGGCTTGCCCGCAACCGGCGCGAGCTGGAAGCTACGACCTGCCTGGCGCGCAAGCTGCGCGGAGCCGACCCTCAGGAAACCAGAGTCGGCGCCCTGGCTGAGGTTGAGCCACTTTTTCGTGGCGGCGTTCAGGTACTGCACGCGGAAGCGCATGTACATGACGTCCTTGGGATGGCCGTCACCCGGCATCGAGCCACGGATCCCGATCGTGTTGGGCTGGTCCTTCGGGCTGCACACGTCCACCGTCGCCCACAGCTCGCGCGAATGCAGCAGCGATTGCGCGGACGCAGGCGCGAACGCCGCGGCGAGCAGGAGCGGTGCGATCGGCTGCAACGGACCCATGTTGTGAAGATAGCGCTGCCGTGCCTTATATAGGCGGATTCGCATGGGCCTCGAGCGGCAGGCGTTCGGCGACCGATCGCAGAGCGACGTCGCCGCTGTGATATCTCCTGGGCATGGCGGCCATCAAGGTGGCGGAGGTAGTCGAGCTGCTCGGGCGTGTGCCTGTGTTCTCGACGCTCGAGCGCGACGATCTGGAGCGGATCAGCCGGCTCGCTGTGCCACGCACGTTCGAGCCTGGCCAGATCGTGTTCCGCGAGGGCGATGCGAGCGACACGTGCTACATAGTGCGCTCGGGCCGTGCTCGTGCGGTGCGCGAGCACCCCGACGGGCGCACTATCACGCTCGCCACGTTCGGACCTGGAGACATATTCGGCGAGCTCGCCATGTTCGAGGACGAGCGGCGCTCGGCGACCGTCGAGGCGGTGCAGCCTACGGATGTGGTCGCAGTGCTCGGACCGGACATGCGCCGCTTGATGGCCGAGCACCCGGAGATCTCGATTCGTCTCGTCGTAGCGCTCGGGCGGCGATTGCGCGAAACCAACGAGCGCCTTGCCAAACAGTCCTTCCAGACCGTCCCGAGCCGCGTAGCCGTCGTGCTGCGCGATCTCGTCGCCCAGGCGGTAGCCGACGGGAAGGCCGGTCAGGAGGTGCTTGTGACCGCCACGCAGGCCGACCTCGCCAAGCTCGCGGGCTCCTCGCGCGAGTCGGCCTCCCGCTTCCTCGCCGTACTCGAGCGCGCCGGAGTGATCTCCCAGGGCCGCGGTCGTCTCGTGGTGCACGATCCCGCGGCGCTCGACGGATATGTCTTCTAAGAAGACGGGCCGCAAACCCGCGGTGGACGGATCGAAACGGCCAACTCAAGCGCCAAGGTCATCGCGATCCGATCGACAGCAGCCCGCGGCGGACGGATCGAAACGGCCGGTCGAGGCCCCCGCGTCATCTCAAGCCGTCGATCCAGGGCAGTCAGCAGCGGACAGGCCGAAGCGGTCAGCCAAGGCCCCGGCGTTCCCGCAAGCCGATCCGCGAGCGGGCTCCGGCGCGCGCGTCGCGCGCGAGGTTTCGGCCGGTGGCGTGGTGGTTCATCAAGGACAGGTGCTCGTCATCGTCCCCACCAGGCGCGCCGCCGACGGGTCGCTCGTGCTCGGCCTGCCGAAGGGCCATCTTGACGAAGGCGAGACGATCGTGCAGGCAGCTACCCGCGAGGTGCGCGAGGAGACCGGGGTCACGGCCGAGCCCGTCGGCGAGCTCGGCGAGGTGCGCTACTGGTACGTGCGCGACCGGCGCAAGGTCGCCAAGAGCGTCTTCTTCTTCCTGTTCCGCTACTGCGGCGGCGACCCAGCGGATCACGACGACGAGGTCTTGGAGGCTCGCTGGATGGGGCTCGCCGAAGCTCAGAAGGCGCTCAGCTATCCGGGGGAGCGTGAGATGGTGGCACGCGCGCTGGCCATCTGCGGGCAAGACCGATAGCCTGCGCAGTCGTGCAGGTCCTCAATTTCTACTCGACGATCTTCGCCGACGAGCTCAAGAAGGGTCGCAAGACGGCCACGATCAGACTCGGCGACAAGTCGGGCAAGTACCGCAAGAACCAGGCCGTGCTGGTGACGATCGGCTACCAGCACTCCCCGCGCGAGCGGATCTTCGAAGCCGTGATCGACCAGGTCGAGGTGATGAAGGTATCGGAGCTCTCGCCCCGCGACATCAAGCACGACAACCCCGAGTTCCGCCGCCACGAGGAGCTGATCAACTTCCTCGAGCAGATCTATGGGCGGCAGGTCTCGATGGAGGACACGGTCACGGTCGTGCGCTTCTCGCAGATCCTCGACAAGCCGACCGCGATGACCGAAGCGATGAAGGGGTTCGGGGGCGCGCAGAACTGAGGGCGCGGGGCGTTGCCTCGCAATGGGAAACAGGGGGTGAAAAAGGGCTGCCCAAGGCGGAGGATTGTGGCCGTCACAAGACTCTCGTGCGGACCTGTCCGGGCTTTATGCGGGCGGCCATCATACGCGCGGGTCCTTGAACAGACGGCCCTGGATGCCCGCCAAGCGACAATCCGACAGCACCAAGCGCGAGATGCGAGCTGCGGAGCGCGACAAGTTCGGGCGCGGCCAGGTCACGGAGATCCAGCGCGCCCGGATGATTACGGCGATGATCGACATCGTCTCCGAACGCAGCCGCTCGGACGCGACGGTTGCGCACGTCGTCGCGCGCTCGGGTGTGTCGCGACGCACCTTCTACGAAGTGTTCGATGACTTCGAAGACTGTTTTCTGGCGGCACTCGACCAGTCGATTGCGCGGGCGTTGGAGTATGTGCTGACTGCGTATGACCCCAAGGAGAGGTGGCGCATCAGGGTCAGGGCCGCGCTGATCGGGCTGCTCGAATTCCTCGAAGACGAGCCGGCGATGGGCCGTTTGTGCATCGTCGAGACGCTCGGCGCCGGGCACGGGGTGAACGAGCATCGTATGCGCGCCGTCGATCAGATGATCGCCGTGGTCGACGAAGGGCGCCTGGAATCTAGGGGATCGGGAGTGCTTCCACCACTGACCGCCGAGGGGGTTGTCGGGGGTGTCCTGTCGGTGCTGCACGCTCGCCTGGTCGGCGCAGGCGGCGATTCGCTGCTCGAGCTCACCGGTCCCCTTATGGGCATGGTGGTGCTCCCCTACCTCGGTCCCGCCGCTGCCCATAAGGAGAGCGCGCGCCCGGCGCCCGAGCGTCAGGCGCGAGCGCGCGCCGGCAGCGGGGACCCGTTGCGCGGTCTGGGGATGCGTCTCACCTACCGCACGGTGCGCGTGCTCCTGTCGATCGCTGCGAGCCCGGGCGCGTCGAATCGTGCGGTCGGAGTGGCCGCCGGGATCGACGACCAGGGACAGATATCGAAGTTGCTGAGCCGTCTGGAGAGGCTCGGGCTGATCGAGAACAGCGGCGCAGGGCAGGTTCGCGGGGCACCCAACGCCTGGGCGCTCACCGAGAAGGGTGTCGAAGTCGAGCAACTGGTAGTCGGGCAGGGGTCGGTCGGTCGGCGGGCGTGAGCGAGTTGGGGCTGAACGGACGTGCCTGGAGCCTTATGTGGTCATGTGGGTTACCCGGGAGGCTAGGAGTGGTCTTCGGAGGAGGCCAACGGGGAGGTGTGGGTGTTCTATTTTTTGGATAGTATATACATTATGTATCTACAATAGTAAATCTCAAAAAATATGCTGGTCTCCCCCTCCTTTATCTTCGGCCAGTCCTCCATGACGGACGCTGAGCCCACATCAAGCCTCTGGAACGAGCGTGCCTAGAGCGAGGGTGCCTAGAACGTATGGCTCGTGCAGCGAAAGGCACGAGAACGAGGTACCCGGAAAGGGCGGTCGCGCGCGCCGAGCGCAGTCCGGCTCAGGGTGGTGCAGCGCGGCTATCGCGCCGACTCTGGCTGGCACTCGGACCGCAAGAGCGCCAGCTGACCTTGATCGGCGCCGTCTCTTCTATATATTGATGGTGTCGTTGGCACTCTCCACTTGAGAGTGCCAACGAGGACGGCCGTCGCCACTCGCGCGTCGCAGTCCATCGGAAGCACACTCTAAACGGAGGTTTTTCGCATGAAACTCAAGCCCCTGGGCGATCGTCTGATCGTGCGGGCAATCGAGGAGGAGGAGACCACCGCAAGCGGCCTCGTCCTACCCGACACCGCGAAGGAGAAGCCGCAGAAGGGCAAGGTCCTCGCCGCCGGCGACGGCAAGCTCGACGAGGGCGGAAAGCGCATCCCGCTGGATGTCAAGGAGGGCGACGAGGTCCTCTACAGCAAGTACGGCGGCACCGAGATCAAGGTCGACGGCGAAGAGCTGCTCGTCCTGCGTGAGTCCGACGTCCTGGCGAAGGTCCAGTAGCCGGCGAACCCCTTTAGGAGAAGCAGACACACATGGCACACAAGGAACTGAAGTA
>DASUDH010000025.1:0-6535 GCA_036275675.1 Solirubrobacteraceae bacterium
CTGTCCCGGCCGAGCGGCTTCCGGTGGTGCTGCCGGATATCGATGACTACGCGCCGCGCGGTCGCAGTCCTCTCGCCGCGGCGGAGGACTGGGTCCTCACCGACTGCCCCGCCTGCGGCGGACCGGCGCGGCGGGAGACCGACACGATGGACACGTTCGTCGACTCCTCCTGGTACTTCCTGCGCTACTGCGACGCGCGCAACGAGCGGGCGGCATGGGACCCGGCGATCCTGCGCCGCTGGATGCCGGTCGACCAGTACATCGGCGGCGTGGAGCACGCGATCCTGCACCTGATGTACGCGCGCTTCTTCACCAAGGCGCTCGCCGACCTCGGCCATCTTGACTTCCAGGAGCCCTTCCAAGCCCTGTTCACCCAGGGCATGGTCACCAAGGACGGCGCCAAGATGAGCAAGTCCAAGGGCAACGTCGTCTCGCCCGCCTCGATCGTGGCGCGCTACGGGGCGGACACGGCGCGCTGCTACATCCTGTTCGTCGGTCCTCCCGACCAGGACGCCGACTGGTCAGACGAGGGCGTCGAGGGCGTCCACCGCTTCCTGGCGCGCCTGTGGCGGCTGGCGGCGGAGACGGCGGAGCGCCCCAGCGCCTCACGTCCATCGACCGAGAGGATGGATAGGGCCGCGCCACATGTGGCGCCCCGCCAGACCGATCGAAAGGTCGGCCAGCACGCGCCGACTGGAGCAGAGGTGAGCGCATTAGGCGGCGAGCCCGCCTCGGTCGATCTGGAGACGCTCGGTGCAGAGGCCCCGCAGGACGACGATCTAAAGCTCTTGCGCAAGACCCACTGGGCGATCGACAAGGTTTCGGAGGACATGCGTCGCTTCGCTTTCAACACGGCCATCGCGGCGGTCATGGAGCTGCTCAACGACTGCTCTCGCATGCGCGAGCAGGTGACCCGCGACACGCTGCGCTTCGGCCTGGTCACCGCCGCGTCGCTGCTCTTCCAGTTTGCGCCTCACGTGTGCTCGGACATCTGCGACATGCTCACTGGCGAGCGCGTCTGGGAGCAGCCGTGGCCCTTGGCCGACCCCGAGATGCTCGAACGCGAGGTCTATGAGCTCGTCTGTCAGGTCAACGGCAAGCTGCGCGACCGCGTGCAGGCCCCAAGCGACGCCACCGCCGAGCAGCTCAAGGCCCTGTGCCTCGCCGCCCCCAACGTCCAGACTCACATCGACGGGCACGAGATCGTCAAGGAGATCGTGGTGCCGGGCAGGCTCGTGAACGTCGTCGTGCGCTGAGGCCCGGCGCGCCGCGCGGAGACAGGCCGCAGCGCACGGTGCGCGCCCGCGCGCGGCGCCCTTCTGCGTGTCGTGACGCTCGCCTAGACTCGGTCACGTGCCCGCGCTCAAGCCCGCCTACCTGATCCACGGGGACGACCACGGAGCGATCGCCGAGCGCCGCGCACGCCTGAAGGCGCTCACGGAATCTGACGGAGACGCCGGCAGTGTCGAGATGCTCAACGGCGACGCCTGCACTCCCGAAGGAGTCGCGCTCGCGCTCTCCACGATGACCTTCGCGATCGGGCGACGTGTGATCGTCGTCGACGGCGTCGAGCGCTTCAAGGAGACCGAGGTGCAGCGACACATCGAGCCCGCGATGGCCACGATGCCGCCCGACACCACGATCGCGTTCTTCGCGCGCGAGGAGGGCCGCGCGAAGGCGCCCGCCGCGCTGCACAACGCGGTGAAGGCCGCCAAGGGCCAGATCGTCGCCGAGGCCACGATCAAGCCGTGGGAGCTCGCCGGCTGGGTGCGCACGCAGGCGACGCGGCTCGGCCTGTCGCTCGACGCGCTCGTCGCCAAGACGCTCGTCGCGCAGGTGGGGGAGCGCCAGCAACGGTTGCTGCGCGAGCTGGAGAAGCTCGCGCTGGCCGCCGATCCTCCCGACGAAGCGGACGGGCCGAGCGGTGCGCGCGAGGGGCCCGCGGGGCCGGCGCGGAAGCCCGTCGAGGTGAGCGCCGAGGACATCGAGGAGCAGGCGGTCCGCTCGACCGCGTGGCGCGCGTTCTCGTTCGCCGACGCGCTCGTCGGGGCGGACGCGACTGAGGCGATGCGCTCCTACCTGCGCCTGCGCAGCCAGGGGGAGCGCCTCTCCGGGCTGGTCTACCTGATGGCTCAGCGTCTGCGCGACGCCGAGGTAGTATCCGTGCGCCTGCAGGCTGGCGAGTCGCCTGCGGAGATCAAGCGCGGGTTGCGCATGCCCTCGCGGGCGGCGGACCGCTTCATTGCAGACGTTGCGCGCTCGGAGCCAGAGCGCCTGCGGGCGGCGCTATGCCGGATCGCCGACCTCGAGCTCGACACGCGTGGTGGAGCGCCGTTGAGCTCCTCGCGCACGCCGCTGTCCTCGCTCGAGGAGGACACGCTCGCGCTGCGCGCGATCCTGTCTATCGCGGCTTAGGAGCCGCGCCGGCGAGCAGTCGAGCGGCGCGGGACTTCTTGCGGGCGCCCGTGTTGCGGTGCAGCGCACCGCGCTTGACGGCCTTGTCGATCGTGCTCACGAGCCGGCGGTGCTCGGTGGCGGCGACGTCGTCGTCATCCTCCTGGGTGGCCGTTTCCAGGCGCCTGAAGTAGGTCTTGATCGCCGACGTGTATTCGCGGTTCTCGAGCCGCTCGCGCTCGGAGCGGAGGATGCGCTTCTTCTGTGAGTGGATGTTGGCCATGCAGATAGGCGCGTGCGACTCGGGCAGCCTACCGGGGCGCGCCGCGCAGCGCCGTACTATAGCGCTCCGTGTCTGTGAGCACTGGATCTGCGGAGCAGCCGGCGGGTCCCGCCCCCCCTGGCAAGGTTGCGCGCAACACGGCCATCTTCTCGCTCGCCACCGGCTTCTCGCGCGTGGTTGGGCTCGCCCGCGAAATCGTCGCGGCGAGCTTCTTCGGCACGAGGGGTCCCGCGTCGGCGTTCACGCTCGCCTTCCAGATCCCGAACCTTGTGAGCAACCTGTTCGCGAACGCGGCGCTGTCGGCGGCGTTCGTGCCCGTGTTCACCGACCTGCTCCAGCAGGGACGCAGACGAGAGGCGTTCCGGTTGGCCTCGACGCTGTTCTGGCTCATCCTGATCGTGCTGGGCGCGGTCACCGCCTTCTTCGTGCTCGCGGCGGGCGTGATCATGCCGTTGTTCATGGGCGCCACGTTCAACGCGCCGCTCGAAGCGCTGACGGTGGGACTTTCGCAGGTCCTGTTCCCGGTGGTGCTGATCCTCGGTCTCAACGGCCTGCTCGTCGGGATCCTGCAGTCCTACGACCACTTCACGATCCCCGCGATCTCCCCTGCGGTGTGGAACGTCGTGATCATCGTGCTGCTCGTCGTGTTGCGCCCGCACTTCCACGGCGGTTACGAAGACGGCAATCAGCTGTACGCATACGCGATCGCGATCCTCGTCGCCACGTTCGTGCAGATGCTGATGGCGCTCGGAGCGCTCGGACGGATCGACTTCCGCCTGCAGCTTTCGATTGACTGGCACGACCCGCGCATCCGTCAGGTGTTCACGCTGATGTTGCCGGTGACGATCGGCCTTGGCATCGTCAACCTCGACCAGCTCATCAACTCGGTGTTCGGCACGCTCGTCTCCAACCAAGCGCCGCGTGCGATCGACAACGCATTCCGCATCTACATGCTCCCGCAGGGCCTGTTCAGCGTCGCGGTGGCGACCGTGCTGTTTCCGACGCTCAGCCGTATGGCCTCGAGGCGCGACGTAGCGAGCATGCGCAGGACCGTCGGTGTGGGGATGCGTCAGATCAACCTGCTGCTGATCCCCGCATCGGCGTTCATCATCGCGCTCACGACGCCGATCGTCAGGCTCGTGTTCGAACGTGGCGAATTCAACTCGGAATCCACGCGCCTGGTCTCGATAGCTTTGTTCTGGTTTGCGTTCAGCCTGCCGTTCGGCGGTGTGAACTTGCTGCTGACGCGGGTGTTCTTCGCGGTGCAGCGCCCGTGGATCCCGACGAGGCTCGCGGCGCTGAACATCGTGGTGGACATCGTCGTGAGCGTCGGCCTCTACAAGCCGCTGGGGATCGCGGGGCTGATAATCGGCACGGTGGCGGCCAACGCGGTGATGACGGCGCTCCAGCTCCACCGCCTGCGGATCGGCCTAAACGGGCGCCTGGAAGGCAGGCAGACGACGATGATCACCGCCCGCATCACGCTCGCCTCGGTGTTGCTCGGCGCCATGTCGTGGATTGTGTGGTGGGCGCTCGACGGACTGCTCGGGGCCTCCCTGCCAGCGCAGATCGTGAGCGTCGGCGCGGCTGGGGTGGCCGGTGTGCTCGTGTATGTGCGCGCCGTGTTCGCGATGCGCGTTCCCGAGGCTCACCAGGTGCGCCGGCTGATCGTGACCCAACTCGGCCGGGCCTGATGCGGTTTCGGTCGACCGGCGTGGAGAAGAAGGGGCCGGGCAAGCTCATCGCCGGCCCGGCCCCGGTCCGGTCATAGATCACCACTGAACTGCTACGTCCCAGGACTTGTGTCGTATGCCTGGGCGGCTATGACACTCCCGACCACCGGGACTGGCCGCCGACACGAGGTCGGCGCGTTGCCCGGTTCGAGCCCGAAGGCCCAGGTCGAGTGGGCGATCCGCCGGACCATGAAGGCTATCGCCTCTACAGTTTGGACCCGCATGAACCAAGACCGCATCCGTAACTTCTCGATCATCGCCCACATCGATCACGGCAAGTCGACGCTCGCCGATCGCATACTCGAGCTGACGCACGCGGTTGACGAGCGCTCGATGAGGGCACAGGTACTCGACTCGATGGACCTCGAGCGCGAGCGCGGGATCACGATCAAGGCACAGGCTGTGCGGGTCTTCTTCAAGGCCAGCGATGGGCACACGTATCAGCTGCACCTGATCGACACTCCTGGGCACGTGGACTTCACGTATGAGGTGTCGCGCTCGCTCGCCGCGTGCGAGGGCGCGCTGCTCGTCGTGGACGCCTCGCAGGGGGTCGAGGCGCAGACGGTCGCCAACACCTACCTAGCGGTCGAGGCTGGCCTGGAGCTGATCCCGTGCCTGAACAAGATCGACTTGCCGGGGGCCGAGCCGGAGCGAGTGGCGGGCGAAGTGGCGGAGCTGATCGGCGAGTCTCCCGAGTCGATCTTGAAGATCAGCGGCAAGACCGGCGAGGGCGTGGAGGAGGTGCTGGAGGAGCTGATCCGGCGCGTGCCACCTCCCGCGGGCGATCTCAAGGCCCCGTCGCGGGCGCTGATCTTCGACTCGGAGTTCGACCAGTACCGGGGTGTGATCGCCTACATCAGGGTGGTGGACGGCGTGTTTCGCAAGGGGGAGGCGATCCGTGCGATGGCGGCGGGCACGCAGGCGGAGATCGACGACATCGGCTTCTTCTCGCCCGAGATGACCCCGGTCTCGCAGCTCACGGCGGGCGAGGTGGGGTACCTGATCACCGGCATCAAGAACGTCACGCAGCTGCGCGTCGGCGACACGCTGACGACCGTTGTGCGCGGTGAGAAGCGCACGTCCGAGCCGCTGCCTGGCTATCGCGAGGTCAAGCCGATGGTGTTCTGCGGGCTGTTCCCGATCGACTCCGACCGCTATCCGGATCTGCGCGATGCGCTCGAGAAGCTGACGCTCAACGACGCCGCGCTGTCCTGGGAGCCCGAGACCTCGGACGCGCTCGGCTTCGGCTTCAGGTGCGGCTTCCTGGGACTCCTGCACATGGATATCGTGCGCGAGCGTCTGGAGCGCGAGTACGACCTGGAGCTGCTCGCCACGATGCCCTCGGTCGAGTTCGACGTGACCTTGACGGGCGGCAGCGAGATCGAGGTGCACAACCCGTCGGACATGCCCGACCCGGGCACGATCGCCGAGATAAGGGAGCCGTTCATAACGGCGCAGGTGATCGCTCCGCGCGAGTTCGTGGGTGCGGTGATGGAGCTCTGCCAGGAACGCCGCGGCGAGGCGGCGGGCATGCACTACCTCTCGCCCGAGCGCGTCCAGATGACCTACCACCTGCCGCTCGCCGAAATCGTGCTCGACTTCTTCGATCAGCTCAAGTCCCGAACGCGCGGGTACGCCTCGCTCGACTACGAGCTGAGCGGGACGCAGCCAGCGAACCTCGTCAAGCTCGACGTGCTGCTCGCCGGCGACACGGTCGACGCGCTGTCGATGGTGGTCCACAGAGACAAGGCCTACGACATGGGCCGCACGCTGACGGAGAAGCTGCGCAAGCGGATCCCGCGCCAGCAGTACGACGTGCCGATCCAGGCGGCGATCGGCTCGCACATCATCGCCAGGGAGACGGTCAAGGCGTTCCGCAAGGACGTGATCGCGAAGTGCTACGGCGGGGACATCAGCCGCAAGAAGAAGCTCCTGGGCAAGCAGAAGGAAGGTAAGAAGCGTATGAAGCAGGTCGGCCGCGTGGAGGTCCCGCAGGAGGCGTTCCTGGCGGTGCTCGAGCTGGGGGAGGAGTAGAGATGGCCGCCTCCGGCGGCGAAGGGACGGCCGGCGCGCGCGGGCGCGAGGACGCTTCGACGGGAGTGTTGTTCGTGTGTCTTGGCAACAT
>DASUDH010000026.1:0-2400 GCA_036275675.1 Solirubrobacteraceae bacterium
GCGCGCGCGAGGTGGCGAGCGAATGCTCGTAGCGCCGCCGCCCCTCGGCGAAATCGTCGTGCATCACGGGCCACGCCAGCGGCACCGGACTCGTGTCGCGCGGATTCCTGTCCGCCATCTGCAGCCGCCGCGCGTGCTCGACCGCCTCGTCGTCGGCGCCGTGGCCGCTGATCAAGCGCAGGTACGAGCGCAACAGGAGGTAGGTCGAGTAAAGGGTCGCGTTGTCCTCCTCGCGGAGAAGCGCGAGCGCCTCGTCGACGTGCTCCAGCGCGAGCGGGATGTTCGTGATGAGCTGCCACGCCATCTCGCCATGGATGCGGCCGCGCAGGTCGCGCCCCGACGCGAGCGCCAGTGCCTCTTCGAGCCCGGTGAGGCCGGCGTGCGGGCGGTCCTCACCGTTGGTGATGCGAGCGAGCGTGAGCAGGATCTCGGCGCGCAGCTCCTCGTCCGCGCACGCCGCGAGCCCGGCGTCGAGCAGCGCGCCTGCGTCGGCGGTGCTCTCGGCGGCGTCGCTCATGTAGTTCGCGGCGGCGATGATCCGCTTCGCCCGGTCTCCAGGCGTGAGCTCGATCGCGCGGCGGGCGAGCTGCGAGGCCATCCCTGTCGCGCCTCTGCCGGCGGCCCTCGCCGCGGCAGCCTCGAGCCGCTTGGCGATCTCCTCGTCCGGGCCGCTGGCGCCGCTCGCCAGGTGGACGGCCTGCTCCTCCGGATCGGTCACCTTGCCCGCGAGCCGTCGGTGGGCGGCGAGCCTTCGAGCGGACGACGCCGACTCGTAGACCGCCGCCGCCAGCAGCGGATGATCGAAGCGAATCCGTCCGCCTTCCTCGAGGTGGACGATGCCTTCCTCCTCGGCCGCCTCGAGCGCTTGCAGGTCGACCAGCTCGGCGGTCGGGTGGGTGAGGCATGCCGCGTCCAGGAGCGCGTCCTTCGTCTCACGCGGAAGGAGGCCGACGCGCATCGCCACCAGGGTCATCAGCGAGCTCGGCACGGGCAGCTTCATGCCCGGCGCCGGCAGGCCCTTGCGGACGAGCTCGCGCGCGATCTCCACGGCGTAGAGCGGGTTGCCACCGCTGGCGACGACGATCTGCACGAGCGTCGGCCGAGGCACGGGGATGGAGATGTGCTGCTTCACGATCTCGTGCAGCGCGGCGACACCCAGCGGACCTATCGAAACCTCATGGGTGGGAAGCGCCGTCTCGAACGTCGACGGCCGAGCACCTTCGACGCGCACCGAGACGAGAACGCCGACCGGAAGCCCCTCCAGCCGGCGCACGGCGAACGACAGGGCCTCTGCGCTCGCGGCGTCGAGCCACTGCGCGTCGTCGATCGCGAGCAGCAGCGGGCGCTCCCGGGCCAGCTGGCGGACGAGCGTCAGCAGCGCGGTGGCGACGATCCGCGGGTCGCTCGTCTCCGGACCGGACTCGGCCCGCAGCAGCGCCAGCTCGAGCGCGTGCCGCTGCACGCCGGGCAGATCTTCGAGCGCGACCCTCTCCAGCAGGTCGGCGAGGCCGGCGAAGGCGAGCCGCGCCTCCACATGGGCCGGCCGCGCGACGAGCACCGTCCATCCTTTCGCGCGCGCCCTTCTCGTCCCTTCGAGCCAGATCGTCGTCTTGCCGATCCCGGCCGGTCCGGTCAGGGCGAGGGCGCGCGGGGCGACGGCGGCCTGGTCGAGGAACTCGTCGACCGCCGCCAGCTCGCGATCGCGCCCCAGCGGCGTCGCCCCTGACACGGGCCGAAACATAGGGTTTCCACCGATGCGCGTGGTTGTCTTAGGGCCACAGACTGCCGCGCATGACGATGAGCCGGCGCGAATTCCTGGCCGCGGCGAACGCGACCGCGCTGCTCTTCGTGCTCGAGAGCTGCAGCCTCGGGCCGATCGGTCGCTCAGCGTCGACGCCGTCCCCGCTCGGCGGCGGCAGCCCGTACGAGGTCGCGCTCAAGCTGCTGCGTGAGGCGCTGAAAGCGAGCCCTGATCACCTCGCCCAGCGCGCGGCCGATGCGGTGGCCGGTAGGGACGCGAGCCGCATCGTCGAGCTCGTTCGAAGCTCGGTCGCGGTCGTGCCACCGCTCGTTCCGGGCGACGACGCTTCGACCTCTCGCCGGTGGGGCGTCCGGGCGACGCTCCGAGGCGGGCTCGGCACCCTGCGCGACCGGGCCGAGGTGCTGGCGGCGCTGCTCACGGAGGCCGGCTTCAAGGCCCAGGTCGAGGTCGCGCAGAGGCCTTCGTCGCTCGGCGTCGACTCGATCTACAAAGCGCGGCCGTTGAAGTTCGCGCCCGACGCCAACCGCATCGACCAGGCGAAGGCGGCGATCAAGAAAGGGTCTTTCCCGACCGTGGCGACGCCTGGCGCTTTCGACCCTGGACCGGACGCCGCGGCCGCCATCCTGGCCGCCCTGCCG
>DASUDH010000027.1:0-4876 GCA_036275675.1 Solirubrobacteraceae bacterium
ATGCGGCGGGGGACGGCGAGGCGGTCTTCGGCGCGCTCGCCCGCGAGCTGATCGCGGTGATGGGCGCCGAGGAGGTCCACGTCCACCATCTGCGTTCACCCGGCGAGGACGATCTGGTCGTCGTGTACATGCTCGACGGCGATGGACGGCTCAGCTACCTGCAGCCGCGCGAGGAGCGCCCTCCAGGGGTGAGCTGGGTGCAGAGCACCGGGCGCAGCTTCCTGGCGGTCGGGCCCCGCGAGCTGACCGCAAGCGTGCCGCGGCTGTCGCTCACCGCGCCGCCTTCCCGCGGCGCGCTCGGCTGCGCGCTGCTCGCGCCGCTGTCGCTAGGTGGTCACGTGGAAGCGGTGGTGGTGCTCGTGCGGCGCGACACCGAGCCCTACGACGAGCGCTCGATCGAGGAGGCGGTGACGTTCGTCGATCAGGCAGCCACCGCGCTCGCGCTCGTGCGTGCGCGCGCCGAGGCGGGGACCGACTCGGTGGCGGGGTGCATGAACCACCGCGCGATGCGCCGCCGCCTGCACGAGGAGATCGGTCGCGCGCAGCGCTCGGCCGGCCGACTGTCGTGCCTGATCGTTGACCTCGACGACTTCAAGCTCGTCAACGATCGCTACGGTCACCAGGCAGGCGATTCGATCCTGCGCCAGGTCGCCCAGGCGCTGATGGGCGAGTTCCGCGCGTTCGATCGTGTGGCTCGCTACGGCGGCGACGAGTTCGTCGTGATCCTGCCGAACGCCGACGTCGATAGCGCCGTGGCCGCCGCGGGGCGCGCGCTGGCGCGCATGCGCAGGGTGCTGTTCCCCGACAGCTCGCGCGGGGTCTCCGCATCGATGGGCGTAGCGGAGTGGCACGCGCCGATGACCGCGGACGAGCTCTTGGAGGTGTGCGACGCCGCGCTGCTGCAGGGCAAGCGCGACGGTAAGGGCAGTGTTACGGGAGCCATCTCGAGCACGCCGGCACAGGCCCGCCCGCCCGCCCGCTGACCCATGTCGGAGAACAGCTTTGGCGCAAAGGACACGCTCGATGTTGGAGGTCGCACGTACGAGATATTCCGTCTCGGCGCGTTGCAGCAGCGCTTCGACGTCGCGCGCCTGCCGTTCTCGCTGAAGGTGTTGCTCGAGAACCTGTTGCGCACGGAGGGCAACGGCTCGGTGTCGGCGGCCGACGTGGAGGCGCTGGCGAGCTGGGACGCGAAGGCGCAGCCGAGCAAGGAGATCGCGTTCACGCCCGCGCGTGTGCTCATGCAGGACTTCACCGGGGTGCCGGCCGTGGTGGACCTGGCGGCGATGCGCGACGCGATCGTCGAGCTCGACGGCGATCCGCTCCAGGTCGAGCCGCTCGTGCCCGCCGAGCTCGTGATCGACCACTCGGTCCAGGTCGACGCATACGCCTCGCGCGACGCCTTCAAGATCAACGCCGCCCGCGAGCTCGAGCGCAACCAGGAGCGCTACCGCTTCCTGCGCTGGGGCCAGGGAGCGTTTGCCGCGCTGGAGGTGGTGCCCCCGGACACCGGCATCGTGCACCAGGTCAACCTCGAGTACCTCGCGCGGGTGGTGTTCTCGACGCAGCCCGGCGACTCGGGGCTGCCCAAGGCGTATCCCGACACGCTCGTGGGCACCGACTCGCACACGACGATGGTGAACGGCCTCGGCGTGCTCGGCTGGGGTGTCGGGGGGATCGAGGCGGAGGCGGCGATGCTCGGGCAGCCGATGTCGATGCTGATCCCGCGCGTGCTCGGCTTCGAGCTGCACGGCGAGCTGCCCCAGGGCGCGACCGCCACCGACCTCGTGCTCACGGTCACCGAGATGCTGCGCGAGCGTGGCGTGGTGGGGATGTTCGTCGAGTTCTACGGGGCGGGGTTGGCGGGCCTGCCACTCGCCGACCGCGCGACGATCGGCAACATGTCGCCCGAGTTCGGCTCGACCTGCGCGATCTTCCCGATCGACGCGGAGACGTTGCGCTACCTCGAGCTCTCGGGTCGCCCGCGGGAGCAGATCGAGCTCGTCGAGGCTTATTGCCGAACGCAGGGACTGTGGCACGACGAGCAATCTGATGAGCCGACGTTCTCCGATCTGATCGAGCTCGACCTCGGAGCGGTTGTGCCGAGCATCGCCGGGCCGAAGCGCCCGCAGGACAGGATCGCGCTGAGCCGCTCGCAGCGGGCGTTCCGGGATGCGCTGAGCGGCTATGTGCCCGAGTCCGACGGCGATGACGATGCGCTCGACGGGACGTTCCCAGCGAGCGATCCCACCGCGGCCCAGGAGCCTTCCAACGGCGATGGCGCGCGCCCGCCCGGCGGTCGACCCAGTGAGACCGGCCCGAGCGGTGGGTCGAGGAGGGTCGGCGGAGAGGGACGGGGAGAGGGCAGGAGCGAAGGCGAGGGAGATAGCGAATATGCGAGCGGTGGTGTCCGCAGCGGCGGTGGTGGTGGCGTGGAGTCGCCCGCGCGCGCGAGCGCGGCGACCACCGTGGCGCTCGCGTCGGGCGAGCGCGCGACACTCGACCACGGGCATGTGGTGATCGCGGCGATCACGAGCTGCACCAACACGTCGAACCCGTCGGTGATGGTCGGCGCGGGCATCCTCGCGCGCAACGCGCTCGCACGCGGCTTGCAGAGCAAGCCGTGGGTGAAGACATCGCTTGCACCGGGCTCCAAGGTGGTCACCGAATATCTCGAGGAGGCCGGGCTCACCGAGTCGCTGGAGCGGCTCGGGTTCAACCTCGTGGGCTATGGGTGCACGACGTGCATCGGCAACTCGGGCCCCCTGCCGCAGGAGATCTCGGAGGCGATCCAGCGCGAGGACCTCGTCGCCGTGTCGGTGCTGTCGGGCAACCGCAACTTCGAGGGACGCATCAACCCGGACGTTAAGATGAACTACCTCGCCTCGCCTCCGCTCGTGGTGGCATATGCGCTCGCGGGCACGATGGACATCGACCTGACGCGCGATCCGCTCGGCCGGGACGAGGCGGGCGCCGACGTGTATCTGCACGACATCTGGCCGTCCTCGCAGGAGATCGCCCGCACGATCGAGCAGGCGGTCAAGTCGGGCATGTTCCGCTCCAGCTACGAGCGGGTCTTCGACGGCGACGAGCGCTGGCGCTCGCTCGAAACGCCCGCGGGCGAGCGCTTCGCCTGGGAGGACGCCTCGACGTATGTGCGCAGGGCGCCCTACTTCGACGGCATGGGCACGGAGCCCGAGCGCGTCAGCGACATCGCGGGCGCCAAGGTGCTCGTCAAGCTCGGCGACAGCGTCACCACCGACCACATCTCGCCGGCAGGCGCCATCAAGCGCGACAGTCCAGCCGGCCTCTATCTGCAAGAGCGCGGGGTGGCGCCGCGCGACTTCAACTCCTATGGCTCGCGGCGCGGCAACCACGAGCTGATGATCCGCGGCACGTTCGCCAACATCCGCTTGCGCAATCAGCTCGCGCCAGGAGTCGAAGGGGGGGTGACCGTCAAGGACGGCGAGCAGATGCCGATCTACGACGCCGCGATGAGCTACCGGCGCGAGGGAGTGCCGCTGGTGGTGCTCGGGGGCAAGGAGTACGGCTCGGGCTCCTCGCGCGACTGGGCCGCGAAGGGCACGAGCCTGCTCGGCGTGAGAGCCGTGATCGTCGAGAGCTTCGAGCGCATCCACCGCTCGAACCTCGTCGGCATGGGTGTGCTCCCGCTGCAGTTCCCGCCCGGCGAGTCAGCCGACTCGCTCGGCATCGACGGTCACGAGCAGTTCGGCGTCAGCGGGTTCGCCGCTCCGCTGAATGCGGGCGAGCTGCCGAAGACCTGCACGGTCAGGGCGGGTGGGGTCGAGTTCGAGGCGGTCGTGCGGATCGATACGCCGAAGGAGGCGGAGTACTTCCGCCACGGCGGCATCCTCCGCTACGTCCTGCGACAGTTGCTCCCGGCATGAGCGCACCATCGAAGGGCGGCGAGGCGTGGGCGGACGAGACGAGCGGGTTCACGCCGTTCCTGCGTGACCTGCTGCTGGCGAGGGGCCCGAGCGGCTACGAGGCGGCGCCCGCGGCCGTGTGGCGCGCGGCCGCAGAGGCGTTTGGCGCGGAGGCGGGCATCGACGTGGTGGGTACGCCATCGGCGCGCGTATCCCCGCGCATGCGTGTAGGCGAGGGCGCGCCTGGAGAGGTTCGCGAGGGCGTACGAGCGGACGCCGCGGCGAGGCGCCTGATCGTGATGGGCCACATCGACGAGATCGGTCTGATCGTCACCCACATCGACGACGAGGGCTACCTGTGGTTCCGTGAGGTGGGCGGCTGGGATGCGCAGATACTCGTGGGCCAGCGCGTCGTGCTGGGCACGCGCGCGGGCGAGATCGCGGGGGTGATCGGAAAGAAGCCGATCCACCTGCTGCGCGAGGAGGAGCGCAAGAAGGTGGCGGAGGTGCGCGACCTGCACATCGACATCGGCGCCAAGAACGCCGAGCAGGCGCGCGAGCTCGTGCGGATCGGCGACGTGGCGGTGATCGACGGGGATCCGATGGAGCTGCCCAACGGACGGGTGGCGTCGCGTGCCCTCGACAACCGCCTCGGCTCGTTCGTGGCGCTTGCAGCGGCGCGACAGGTTGCCCAGGTAGGCGGGGTACTTGACTGGGAGGTCGTGGCGGTGGCGGCCGCGCAGGAGGAGACGACCTTCGGCGGCTCGCGCACGAGCGCTTTCTCGCTCGAGCCCGATGCGGCGATCGTGGTGGACGTGACCCACGCCACCGACGCTCCCGGGATCGAGATCAAGGAGGTGGACAAGCACGAGCTCGGCTCGGGACCCGTGTTGAGCAGGGGCTCCACGCTCAACCCGCGTCTGTTCGAGCTCCTTCACGACACGGCCGAGCGCGACGGCATCCCGTTCACCGTGGAGGCGATCGGGCGC
>DASUDH010000028.1:0-4481 GCA_036275675.1 Solirubrobacteraceae bacterium
CGATGCTGTTCCCGCGCGCGCCATAGTCACAGCGCTCCTGCTGCGAGCGCTCGCCGATGACGCCGAAGCCGTGCGCGTCGTCCACGTATATCAGGGCGTCGTGCTCACGCGCCAGAGCCGCAAAGGCAGCCAGGTCCGGCAGGTTGCCCGTCATGCTGTTGACGCCGTCGATGCAGATGATTCCCGGTCGGGCCCATGTACCGCGCAGCAGCTGCTCGAGCTGACCGAGGTCGTTGTGGCGGAAGCGCGCGATGGTGGCTCCGCGCGCGCGCGCGGTCGCGCACCCGTCGTAGATCGTCTTGTGCGCGCGCCCGTCGAGGAAGACCGTGCCGGCCCCGGCCAGCACCGGAATGACCGACATGTGGATGTGGGTGATCGTGGGCAGCACCAGGCTGTCCTCGGCGCCCAGGAGCTCGGTCAGCCGCGCCTCGATCTCCTCGTAGAGGATCGGGCTTCCGAGCAGTCGAGACCAGCTCGGATGCGTCCCCCAGCGCGCCAGATACTCCGGCACCGCTGCGATGATCTCCTCATCCAGGTCGAAGCCCAGGTAATTGCAGGACGCGTAGTCCGCGAGCCATCTGTCGCCGATTCGAATATCGCGCCCCTTGACCTCGTCGATCACCGCATCGACCATGCGGTGCGAGTACTGCAGGCGGGCCAGGTCAGCCGTCGTGCCGATCCAGCGTTCCAGCCAGGAATCATCCGTGCGTCTCAGCGACCTGACGTCGACGCGACAGCCCGTCTCCTGGACACCGTTGCGTCGCCGCTGGAGGTCGAGCCTCTGAGCGACCGTATCGCGCGACATCAGGCGACACCGTGCGTCGTCGAGTAGCACATGGCCCCTACATCGACCAGAAGGCGCGGAACTAAAATCTTTGGCCTATTAATTGCGCAAAATCTAATACTCGACTTCGCACCCACGGCGTGCCACCCGGCTCAAGCCGGTTGCGCGGAGAACCGATGCATTGAGCGTGGTTGCTCGCTACCGCGCCCTGTTCTCCGTACCGGGCTTCAGCCGTCTGCTGGTCGGCTCCGTGCTGGGACGCATGCCCTCGGGCATGTTCTCGCTGGCCATCCTGCTCTTCGTCCGCGAGCGGACAGGATCGTTCCTGGCGGCAGGTCTGGCGGTTGGAGCGTTCACCCTGACGGGTGCGATGACGGGCCCACTGCTGGGCGCCCTCGTCGATCGGCTCGGACAGACGCGTGTGCTGCTGACTGCCGTGGCCGGCCAGGCGACGCTGCTGCTGGCGCTCGTGCTCGTCGCGCAGCGAGGTGCGCCTGCGACGGCGATCGTCGCGGTGGCCGCGCTGGCGGGCTCGGTGCTGCCGCCCATCGCAGGGTGCGTGCGCGCATTGTGGTCGGAGGTTGCCAACGACGCCGAGCTGCTCGAGACCGCGTATGCCCTCGACGCGACCGCGCAGGAGATCATCTGGACACTCGGCCCGCTGCTCGCAGGCTCGGTGGCGGGGTTCGTCTCGCCGACCGCCTCGGTACTGCTGTGCGCGGCTATAGCGGTCGCCGGGACCGTCTTCTTTGCGACCTCCACGCTGTCTCGCCACTGGCGAGCAGACGTGCGCGAGCGCTCGCGGTGGGGTGCGCTGGCCAGTCCCGGCCTGCGCACGCTGCTCGGCTCGGTCATGCTCGCGGGCGTTGTGATCGGAGCGGTCGAGGTCGGGCTGCCCGCGCTGGCGGTGCGCCTGGGCTCACGCTGGTCCACCGGCGTGCTTCTCGCACTGTTCAGTCTGGGCAGCATGACCGGCGGGCTGCTGTACTCCGCTCGCAGCTGGCGCCCGTCGATCGAGAGGCGCTACGCGACAACGCTGCTGGTGGTGGCGATCTCGGTTGCGCCGTTGATCGCCGTTCACTCGCTCGCTGCAGGACTCCTGCTCAGCGTAATCGCCGGACTCGGGATCGCGCCGATGCTCTCCTGTCAGTTCTCGCTGGTGGGAGCGCTGGCTCCGGCGGGCACCAGAACGGAGGCGTTCACGTGGCATAGGGCGGCGACGGTCGGCGGTATCGCGGGCGGGTCGGCGCTGGGAGGATCGCTCGTGGATACCGTCGGCGTGAGCGCGTCGTTCGCACTTGGGTGCGCCGGCGTGGCCCTGGCCTGCGCGCTGGTCGCGCTCGGGCGCGGGCGTATCGAACCGGTTGCGCTGGCTACCGAGTGACGCACGAGTCCCCGGGCGCACCCGTACCGGCCGCAGTGAATTTATTCTCTCCACGGACCTCGATCGGCTGAGCGACTCTCAGCCCGAGGTGACCACCGGCATGCCATCCAAGGCCGCGTTGACCAGCGCGTCGGCGTGCGCGTTCCGCGCGCGGGGAACGGAGCGGATCGACCAGCGCTCGAACGATCGCAGCGCGGCCATCGCCTCGCCGTGCAATGGCCGCATAGCTGAGTGCTTGACCTTGTAGAGCCCCTGAACCTGGTTGGCGATCAGCTCCGAGTCGTTCACCAGCTCGACCTCGGTTGCTCCCAGGACACGTGCACGAGCGAGACCGAGCAGGAGCGCGCGGTACTCGGCGACGTTGTTCGTCACCGCTCCCAGCAGCTCCGAGGCTTCGTCGAGGATCTCGCCCGTGGGTGTCGAGACGACGCTCGCGGCGGCGGCAGGGCCGGGGTTGCCACGTGAGCCGCCGTCGACGTGCACGACGACCTTCATCGCCCCGGCGCTCCGCGCCCGGCGAGCGTGACTCGAAGACCGACCACTACGAGCCGTCGACCAGCGGCGGCAGATCGCCCGGAACGCGGGCGCGCCGGCGGTCGCGGATGACGCGGCGCCCGAGGTCGCTCTCGGAGGGACGTGAGCCGCGCGCACGCCGGTCTGCCTCGCGACGGTCGATGACGACCGTCACATTGTCATCGTTCTCGTAATGCTTGACAAGCTTCGGGTAGAGCTCGTCGGCCATCGCCTTCGGTACGACGCAGTAGATCATCGTCTTAGATCGTACTGCGCGCGGGGCGCGCAGCCAATCGCGAGCCGGCGCGCCGCGCGGACCCAGCGGGCGTCAGGCGAGCAGCGGCACCAGCTCGCCGCGCTCGTCGGCCGCCACGTTTGCGAGCCGGTCCTCCTCAGGGAGCTCGTCGAGCTCCATGCCCTGCGCGACGAGCTGTGGTCCGGCAGCCTCGTCGCCGAGATCGACCTCATAGCGGTACCAGCACAGCTCCCAGGCGACGACGATCGCGACCGTGCTGCCCGACTCCTCGAGCGGGCGCACTGTGACAGACGGTGCGCCAAGCGAACGGGCGACGCCGGCCACGCGCCGCGGCTGCTCGCCCGCGTTGAAGACCTCGAGCGCCCGTGCAACCTTCAATTCACCGCTCGTGACGGCTGTGCGGGCCGGCCCCTCTGCACGCGCGGGCCGGGCTCGCTCGCGCTCGCCGAGCGCCGGCCTGTCATCCCCCGGGGGGTCCGGCTCTGAGCTCCGAGCGCCGTCGGCGAGCTCACCGGCTTCGCTGGAGCCGATGTACAGCTCCTGCTCATAGGTCTCCGCGCGCTCGATCGAGCCGCCGTCGAGGAAATCGTACAGCCCGTCCTCGGGGAGACCGCTGTCGCCGACGCCGGCGACGAAGCCTGTGGCGGGGCGGCTCTCGCGGCGCGGCGGGCGTTCGGCGGGCTCGCTCAGCCGACGTAGCCGCCCGAGCAGCGAGCCTGCACGCCGCGAGCGGTTGGGAGGCACGCTGGAAGCGTGGTTGTCGGCCTCGCGCAGCCAACCCTCGGCGGAAGCCCGCGGGACGCACAGCTCACAGACGGTGCGACGCTGACCGCTGGCGAGGAACACGTCGGGGTTCTCGCCACGCAGCAGGCGCCTGCCGCACACGTCGCAGGCGACCACCGGGTGCGAAGTGACGATTGCGCGAGTGGCCATCGGCTCACCAGAGTAGCCGGACGGGCCGGACGGCGCTCCCTCCCCGACGGGCGCGACCCAGGTCGGGTGGCGATCGGGAGCCGCGGCAGACCTCAGGCGTGAGCGGCCGCGGGCTCTGAGTCGAGCAGCTCGAGCAGCTTCTTGGCGAGCTGTGCGGGGACCTCCTCGTAGCGAAGCAGCTCGAGCGTGTAGTCGCCCTGGCCCTGGGTTATCGAGCGCAGGTCAGGTGCGTAGCCGAGCATCTCGGACATCGGCGCCTCGGCCTTGATCTCCGTCATGGAACCGGCGGGCTCCATCCCCTGGGGCCTGCCACGGCGGCTGTTGAGATCGCCGATCACGTCGCCGACATGCTCATCGGGGACAGACACGGTGACGAGCATGACGGGCTCGAGCAGCACCGGTTGCGCCTGTTCGAGCGCCTCTTTCATCGCGTGCACACCGGCGAGCTTGAAAGCGAGCTCGGAGGAGTCGACCGCGTGGAACGAGCCGTCGACGAGCGTGACGCGCACGTCCTTGACGGGGTAGCCGGCCACGGGACCGGCATCCATCGCTTCCAGCACGCCCTTCTCGACGGCGGGGATGAACTGGCTGGGGATCGCGCCGCCCTTGAT